>JAGRPD010000130.1:0-2841 GCA_020439875.1 Verrucomicrobiales bacterium | reverse complement strand
ACGTCGAAGGCGGCGGGGGCTTCACCGAAGAGGCTGCCCTTGCGCAGCTCCATGCCTTCCGCACGACGCACCGGGGCCTCATTGCGCTCGGTGATGGAGACGGGAGAGAAGACGTTGCGCAACGCCTGAGCGATGAGATCGCGGCGCTGATCCATGGCTAGCGTCAGGGTCTGCACGACGAGGTGGTCGCCGTAACGATCGATGACGACTCCCGGCATGCCGTCGCACTCGCTCCAGATGATGCGGGCGAGTTGAGGATCAATCCCGGCATCCTGGCGAAGCTTCACGGCGCGTTCGATGCGGCGAGTGAAAAAGTCGAGGTCGAGATCCTGGCGGCGGTAGGAAAAGAGGCGGGCGGTGATCTGGGACTGCGGATTGTAGATGGCACTGCCGAGCGGGCGACCGCGCACATCTTTGAGCGTGACGACATCGCCCGGCTGGGGATCCCCGCCGCGAGCTTTGATTTCAGTGCCATAGACCCAGACATGACCGTGGAAGAAACGGGCGCGAGGTTGGAGCGTGAGGGAGGCCATGAGGATGCTGGGTGGAGAAAAGCTAAACGAGTTTGATGTAGTGACGTCCAGGTAGCTGCCGGACGAGGCGCTTCATCTCCAGCCGCATCAGGGAGGAGGAGACGGTGGCGGGAGTGAGGCCGGAACGGGTGATGATCTCGTCCACATGCGTCTCCTCTGTTCCGATGGCGTCAAAAAGAATGCGTTCGTCGAGACTCAGATTCTCCAGCGATGCGGTCGCGGCGGCGGTGGGAGCGGGTTCGGAGACGCGATTTTCCGCTGGAAATAGAGCGCCGAGATCGTCGAGGATGTCGCCGCCATCAAGCACCAGCTTGGCTCCCTGCTGAATGAGGCGATTGCATCCCGTGGAGGTCGGGCGGTCGAAATTTCCCGGCACGGCGTAAATGGTGCGGCCCATTTCCAGCGCCTGCTGCGCGGTGATGAGTGAACCGCTGCGCCCCGGTGCCTCAACCACCAACAGACCGTGACTCCAGCCTGCGACGATGCGGTTGCGATAGGGGAAGGTTTGTTTGTCAGCGAGTCGATCGACGGGATATTCGGAGATGACGGCTCCATTTTCGGCGATGCGCGCAGCGAGGGCCTGATTCTCCGGAGGGTAAAGTTTGCCAATGCCAGATCCGATGACGGCGATGGTGCGGCCTTTGGCGGCGAGGGCCGATTCGTGCGCGGCGGTGTCGATGCCGCGGGCGAGTCCACTGATGACGGTGTAGCCCGCGTAGGCGATCTGGAAGCTGAACTTCTTGGCGGCGTTCATGCCATAGGCGGTCGCTTGGCGGCTGCCAACGACGCCGATGGCTTGATGATCGCGCTTTTGCAGCTGCCCCCAGACGTACAGCAAAAAGGGAGCGGTGGGTTCTTGACGCAGCAGGGGCGGGTAAAGCTCGTCCTCCGGCATGAGGAGAGTGAGACCGAGGTCGCGGATTTTGGCGAGTTCGCCTGTGAGATCGATGTGATCTTGCCAGGCAGCAATGTGTTCGGCGAGGGTTTGGTCGATGCCTTTGACCTGGGCCAGCTGGGTGGGCTTGGCGGCGAGAACAGCCTGTGGGCCGCCGAAATAATCCAGCATCCGCCGCAGCCGCACGGGGCCGACTTGCGGGATGAGGTTCAGCGCCAAATAGGCCTCGCGCTCCTTCATGCGACGGGTGTGCGGAGGTAGTCCAATGCGGCGTCCATGTCGGAGGCACTGATGTCAGCGCTGACAAAGGCATCTCCCAACTCGCGCAGGAGCACAAATCGGACGGCACCTTGTTCGAATTTTTTATCGCGCGCGGCGATGTCCATCAGCGTGCGGGTGCTGAATCGATCCTCCAACACCAGTGGCAGATCGAAGGCTGCAAGGGTGCGCTCGATTCGTTGTGCATCAGCCTGCGGCAAACCAGCGTGCTGCACGGAAAGAAACGCTGCGGCTCGCAGGCCGAGGGAGATGGCCTCTCCATGCAGCATGCCGCCATAACCTGCGGCGGCTTCGATGGCGTGCCCGAGGGTGTGACCAAAATTGAGCAGGGAGCGCAGGCCGCGAGTTTCATGCTCGTCGGCTTCGACGATGCGGGCTTTGATGGCGATGTTGCGGCGGATGAGTTCCGGCAGGTGCTCCATGCGCCCTGCGGCGACGGCGTCGATGCCGGGAAACATGGCGGCATCGCGGATGCAGGCGTGTTTGATGATTTCGGCGAAGCCCTCGTTCCACTCGCGGCGACCGAGGGTCTTCAAAGAGTCGGTGTCGGCTAGAACGGCGGCGGGCTGATGGAAGGCTCCGACCATGTTTTTCGCCTCTGGCAGGTTGACGCCCGTCTTGCCACCCACGGAGGAGTCCACCTGGGAGAGAATGGTGGTGGGCACCTGAATGTAGGGAATGCCGCGTTGATACATGGCGGCGCAAAAACCGGCGAGATCGCCAATGACGCCGCCGCCGAGGGCGACGACAAAACCTTTTCGATCCAGTCGCGCAGCGGCCATCTGGGAGCAGATGTCACGGCTCACGGCCAGGTCTTTGGAGGCTTCGCCTTCGGGCACCACGATCTGGGTGACATCGACGCCAGCGGCCATGAGGCTGGCGCGGGTGCGATCGGCGTAAAGCGGGGCGACTTGGCTTTCACTGATGAGCGCGGCGTGGCGGCGGCCCGGTAGAGTGAGGCTGGCGGCGTCTCCAAGAGCATCGATCAAACCGGGACCGACTTGGACATCGTAGCTGCGATCAGCGAGATCGACATGGACCTGTAGGGCGGTGGCGGCGGGGGAGTCAGGCATGGAGCTGGGCGCAAATGAGGCGGCAAAAAGTGTCGGCAGCACAGTCTGGCGCGCAATCCGC
>JAGRPD010000129.1 GCA_020439875.1 Verrucomicrobiales bacterium | reverse complement strand
TTGTCGCCACGATTTGTTGCCTCGCCGTGCTGGAGATGATTTTGGACATTTGGGATTCTCGCCTGGCCCTCGCAGCCTTGCAGGACGGAGCCAAAGCAGGAGCCGGGCATTGGCTCCTGCCGCAAGTCAACGCCGCCAAGTTCATCGTCGCCTTCATCACCACCGGTGCTCTCGGCCTGCTGGAGCTGACGGACGCACCGCACCCGAGCCTGGGCGGCTATTTGCAGAGCCTCTTCGGTTTGGCCTTGGTCATTGGCATGCTCACGGGTCTCTCCTCATTCTTTTTCCCGGACGCCGGGGGACTGCTGCGGCAGAGCGGCCTCTCCATCACCCTCGTCACCGTCCTGGTTTTACCGCTGTGGATTTGGCAGCCCGACAGGCGCTGGACCCACTGATCGAAGGCTGATTTTTTGAAGACTGAGCTGGCCAGGAGCGTTTCAACCGCTCGCATGAATCGCCTCACTCGCCTCGTCGCTTTCTCGTTTTTTCTCACCCCTGCCCTCCAGGCCGCTCCGCAGTGGATCTGGCTCGGCAAAAAGGCGGAAAACCAGCAAAAAGTCAGTTTCCGCAAGGAGTTTGAGCTGCCGCAAAACGCGCATTTTGGCTCCCTCAAAATCACCTGCGACAACGGGGCCAAAGCCTACCTCAATGGCCAGCTCGTTGCCACCAATCCCGATTGGCAGCAACCCACCACCGCTGACGTCACCAAGCAGATCAAGCCGGGGGAGAAAAATGAACTGCGCATTGATGCGACCAATCAAGGCAGCGTCGCCGCCCTCATCGCGCAACTCACGGTGACGCTGGCCAGCAAAAAAGACGTCGTCATTGAGACCGACGGTTCCTGGCAGGCCGTCACGACCGGGAGCGACGACTGGCAGCCCGCCACCGTGGTGGCCCAATACGGGGATGGACCCTGGGGCAAAGCCCTGGAGCACGAAGGCAAAACCAAAAAATCGGCCCCGGAAGCCGCCATCGCTGCTGCCGACATCACCGTCCCTCCCGGTTTCACCGTCGATCAACTCTACGTCGTGCCCAAGGAAGACCAAGGCTCCTGGGTCACCCTCACGGTCGATGATCGTGGCCGCCTCATCGCAGGCGATCAATACGGTGCCCTTTACCGCATGGAGGTTCCTGCGCCTGGCCAGCCTGGCCCTCTCAAACCCGAGCGTCTCAACATCGCCATGGGCAAGGCTCACGGCCTGCTGCACGCCCACGGTGCGCTCTATGTCATGGTCAATGAAAATGGTGCCGAAAACGGTCTTTATCGGCTCACCGACACCGATGGCGACGATCAATACGACCGCAGCGAGCGGCTCGTCACCATGTCCGGCGGGGGTGAGCACGGCCTGCACTCCATGACCCTCAGCCCCGATGGCCAACGCATCTGGTTCAACGGCGGCAATCACTGCGACCTGCCCGAGCGGCTCGACCGCTCCCGCCCCGCCATCCTTTGGTCCGAAGACCACCTCCTGCCCCGCATGTGGGACGCCAACGGCCATGCCCGCGGCCGCCTCGCCCCGGGCGGTTTCATCGCCTCCATGAATCCTGATGGCAGCGATGTGGAGCTCTTCTGCACCGGCTTCCGCAATGAATTCGACATCGCCTTCAACGGCCTCGGCGATCTCTTCACCTACGACGCCGACATGGAGTGGGACATCGGCACCCCCTGGTACCGAGCCACCCGCATCAATCACGCCGTCTCTGGCGCGGACTTCGGCTGGCGCGCCGGCTCGGGCAAATGGCCCGAATACTACCCCGACTCCCTGCCCACCACGCTCGACATCGGCCCCGGCTCGCCCACCGGCGTCACCTCCGGACAGGGGGCCAAATTCCCCGCCCGCTACCAGAACGCCATCTTCGCCAATGACTGGACCTACGGCACCATGTGGGCCATCCACCTGCGTCCCGATGGGGCCAGCTATCAGGCGGAAAAAGAAGAATTTGTCTTCGGCAAACCGCTGCCTCTCACCGACGTCGTCATTCATCCCCCCACCGGCACCATGATCTTCGCCATCGGCGGCCGCCGCACCCAGAGCGCTGTTTATCGCGTCACCTACACCGGCTCGGAATCCACCGCAGCTGCACCCGCCCCCAGCCTCACTGAGGAGATGAAAATGCGCCGCATGCTGGAGCAGTTCCACCAGCCAGATGTCGATGCCCAGGCAGCCCTCGACAAAGCCTGGTCCTACCTTTCCCACTCCGACCGCCACCTGCGCTACGCCGCCCGCGTCGCCATTGAGAAACTCCCCATCGAGCTGTGGCAGCAGCGCGCCCTGGACGAGACCCACCCGCAGGCGCTCATCGAGGCCATCATCGCCCTCGCCCGCGCCGCCCACCGGCCTGAGATCGAAGTCAGCGGCAAACCCAAACCTGGCGAGTCCTTCCTCACCACCACCGCTGTCAGCCCGGAAAATGAAGACCTCCAGCAGCAAATGTTGAAAGCCCTCGGTCGCCTCCGAGACGCCGATCTCTCCCGCCAGCAGCGCCTGGCCGCCCTGCGCGCCGCACAGCTGATCTTCACCCGCCTCGGCAAACCCAAAGCCGAGACCGCCGCCCGCGTGGCGCAGGCTCTGGAGCCTCTCTACCCCTCGGGAGATCCCTCCATCGACCGCGAACTCTGCCAGCTCCTCGTTTTCCTCGACAGCCCCAAGGTCGTCGGCAAGACCCTCTCCCTCATGGCCACCGCCACCGATGACTGGCAGGACCTCGCCACACCCGCCGTGCTCTCCCGTCACGAAGGCTACGCCCGCGCCGCCCAGTCCGCCGCCGCCAGCCGCCCCAACCGACAGCAGATCGCGCTCATGTTTGCCCTGCGCAATGCCACCGCCGGCTGGACGCCTGAGCACCGCCACACTTTCTTCTCCTGGTTCCCCCACGCCCGCACTTGGAAGGGCGGCAACAGCTTCAAGGGATTCATCGAAAACATCCGCACCGAGGCCCTGGCCAACTTCGTGCCCGAGACTGAGCGCGCAACGCTGGAAGCCCTCTCTGCTCCCGTCGATGAAGCCGCCATCACCGCCATCGTGCCCCCCCACGGCCCCGGCCAGATGTGGACCCTGGACGACGCGACCGCCCTCGGTGAGGGCGGTTTCAAAGGCCGCAATTTCGAGCATGGACAGGCCATGTTCCGCACCACCATGTGCCTCACCTGCCACCGCTTCAATGGCGACGGCGGCGGCATCGGTCCCGACCTTACCGGCGCGGGGAATCGCTACACCCTGCGCGACCTCCTGGAAAACATCATCACCCCGAGCAAGGTCATCTCCGATCAATACGACAGCCAGCTCATCACCAAAACCGATGGCACCATCATCCTCGGGCGCATCGTCCTCCGCGAGGACGGCGTGGCCCAGGTCATGACCAACCCCTTTGCCCCCACGGCCCTGCTTTCCATTCGTCAGGATGAAATCGCCGAAGTCAAAACCCAGCCGATCTCCCTAATGCCTCCCGGCCTCATCAACGTGCTCGGACCCGACGACCTGAAGGACCTGCTCGCCTACATCCTCAGCGGCGGCAATCCCGAAGACCCCGCCTTCAAACCCTGATCTCTCCGGCAAACACGCGCACCCATCCGTGCGATCCTTCGAGTCCTCCCCAAAACGAGGCCCCGACTCAGGCCCCCATCCCCCATCCCTCATCCCCCATCTCAGTACTCCACCGGATCGTACCTCATGCCGCCCGCCGTGGTCAGCGTCACATGCACCGCCGCTTTGGTCACGTCTTCTTCTTTGATCGAGGGCACACCAAATCGCCGCCCATTGAAGGCCCCTCCCTCCGCCACTGCACCGACGCGGATGGCATTGAGCGTGGCCATCTTGTCTCCAGGCACCAAAAAATTCACCCCGGCCACCTGTGCCGCATTGAATTCGGACACCAGCTCTTGCGCGTTGCGCCGACTGTAGATCGACTCATAGGAATCGTACTGCCCGCCCAGCATCATCAGTGCCAGACCTGTCAGGATGCCCAGCACGCTGATCGTGAGCAGCATCTCCACCAGACTGAAGCCCCTTCCAGGACAGCGGCTCGTTCGGGATAGACAATGGCGGGAAGCTTCCATCGGGATCTCGAAAAGTTACCCGACCGCCGACGCTCCATCAAGTTGAATTTATGGTAATTATGGATTATCAAGCCCGGCACTCCTCCTTCGAAAGCGCAATCTCACCTGTCCCAGCGGCGTTTACTCTCTGAGCCCCCCACCTTTTTCCCAAGCCATGCGCCGATTCCTCCCCCTCTCCGCGCTGCTGGCCCTGATCTCTTCACCCGCAGCACCCGCCGCCGATCCATCGCCGATGGACGCCGAGACCCTCGCCGTGATCCGAGTGATGCCTCTGGTCAAAGAGCGTTGCCTCGGCTGCCACGGTGATGACCCCGAGAAAATCAAAGCTGGCTACGACATGCGCAGTCTGCAGACCCTGCGGCGCGGCGGCGACAGTGGCGAGCCCGCCATCCAGCCCGGCCAGCCCGAGGCCAGCCCGCTTTACCTCTCCGTCCTCAGAAATCACGACGACTGGGAAGCCATGCCACCCAAGGATTCGGAAGCCCTCAGCTCCGAGCAGATCGGCTGGCTGAAAGCCTGGATCCAGGGCGGCGCACCCTGGCCCGATGAAAAACGGCGCGCCGCCATCACCGCCCAGGCAGATCGCTGGCTCAAGGCAGACGGCATCACCGTGCCCACCACCGGAGCCCTCAGTCCCGAGTGGGCCGCCCGCCGTTACCGGCCTGAGGACCTCTGGGCCTACCAGCCTCTCGCTGATCCATCGCCCCCCGATGGTCCCTCCCCTCACCCCATTGATCGCTTTCTCGAAGCCGCGCTCCCAGACGGACTGGACCTCGCCGCCCCCGCCGATGCTCGCTCCCTGATCCGCCGCATGAGCTACGATCTGCTCGGCCTCCCACCCACGCCCGAGGAAGTCGCCGCCTTTGAAACAGCCCACGCCCAGGATGCCAACGCAGCCGTCACCGCCTTAACCGATCGCCTGCTGGCCTCACCTCATTACGGCGAGCGCATGGCCCGCCACTGGCTCGATGTGGTGCGCTACGCCGACAGCTCCGGCTTCGCCAACGACTACGAACGCGGCAACACCTGGCGCTATCGCGACTACGTGGTGCGCGCTTTCAACACCGACAAACCCTACGACCGCTTCATCCTCGAACAAATCGCCGGGGACGAACTCGATCCCAAGGATCCCGAGATGCGGGTGGCCGTCGGTTTCCTGCGCATGGGCCCCTGGGAACTCACCGGCATGGAGGTGGCCAAAGTGGCCCGCCAGCGCTTCCTCGACGACGTCACCAACGCCGTGGGAGAGACCTTCCTCGCCCACTCCCTCCAGTGCGCCCGCTGTCACGATCACAAATTCGATCCCGTGCCCACCCACGATTACTACGCCATCCAGGCCGTGTTTGGCACCACCCAGCTCGCCGAGCGTGACGCCGCCTTTTTGCCCCAGGAAAACACCGCCGGCTTCGAAGAAAAACGCTACCTCGACGCCCGCCGCACCGCTCATCAGCAGGCCCTCGACGCCATCGATGCCCTCCAACTCCGCGCCGCTCAGGCTTGGTTTGCGGTCAACGGCATCGACCCTTCCGCTTTCAACACCGAGCTAGCCCGTCAGCAAAAAGCAGGAAAATCGGGCCGAAAACTCTTTTCCGGCACCCGCGCTACCCTCCTCAGCCGAGGCACACCGGAGGATCAGCTCCCCCCCCGTTACGCCGGATTCACTCCCGAAGAATTCGGGCGCGAACGCGTCGCTCGCAAAGGCCTCGAGCGTCTCGCCTGGGAGTACGACCGCTACCGCCCCGTCGCCTTTTCCGTCTATGACGGCAAGACGCCCGATGTCAAATCCATCACCGCCCCCGCTCGCATGCCCAAGAAACCCATGGCGGCTGGCGAGCTGGAGGAGACCGCCATCCTCGCTGGGGGAGATCCCTTTTCCCCCATCACCGCCGTGGCCCCCGCCGCCCTGAGCGCCGTCACCGCCTTCAATCCCACCTGTGCCGCCCACATCCCCACCACCCCCGCAGGTCGCCGCCTCGCCCTCGCCCGCTGGATCGCCCGGGGGGACAATCCCCTCACCGCCCGCGTCATCGCCAACCGGATCTGGCTCTGGCACTTTGGCCAGCCCCTCGTCGGCAACCCCAACAACTTCGGCAGCACCGGCAAAAAACCCACCCACCCCGAGCTGCTCGACTGGCTGGCCCGCCGCCTCATCGCGTCCGGCTGGTCCATCAAGCAGCTGCATCACCTCATCCTCACCAGCGCCGCTTATCAGCGCTCCACCCAGCATCCGCACCCCGAGATTCTGGAGGAAAAAGACCCTCTCCACAGCCATTGGGCCGCCTTTTTGCCCCGTCGTCTCACCGCCGAAGAAATGCGAGACGCCGCCCTGCAAATCTCAGGCGAACTCAATCCCACCCTCGGTGGCATCCCCGTCCGACCCGAGATCAACCTCGAAGCCGCCCTGCAACCCCGCATGGTCATGGGCACCTTCGCCTCCGCCTGGGTGCCCAGCCCGCTGCCCACCCAGCGCCACCGCCGCTCCCTCTACGTGCAAAAAATCCGCGGCCTACGAGATCCCTTCATGGAGGTGTTCAACGAGCCCGCCCCCGACTTCTCCTGCGAGCGGCGAGATGCCTCCACCGTCACCCCCCAGGTCTTCAGTCTCTTCAACAGCCAGACCAGCGCCCAGCGCGCGCTCGCCCTGGCACATCGCGTTTTGCAGGAGACCCGCAGCGATGCCACCGCCCTCGATCGCCTTTACCAACTGGCCTACAGCCGCTCCCCCACCTCCCAGGAAAAGTCCGCCCTGCTCTCCCACTGGCGCGCCATGACCGCCATCCAGCAGACCCTCACCCCCACCCGCCACGTTTATCCCACCGAGGTCGTCCGCAACGCCGTCGAGGAAAATACGGGGGAGAAATTCAGCTTCACCGAGACCCTCTTCGCCTACCGCGACTTCGTGCCCGACCTCCAACCCGCCGACACCGATGCCCGCACCCGCGGCCTTGCCGAAGTCGCTCTCGTCCTCCTCAACAGCAACGAGTTCGTTTACGTTGATTGACCCCTCGCCCGTTTCCGCCATGACCCGCTTCCCCTGCGCTGGAACCCGCGCCCTACACGCCCCCACTCGGCGAGATTTCGTTTTCGGTCTCGGCAGCTCCATCGGCAGCGTCGCCCTCACCTCCCTCCTCGCCCAAGAGTCCACCCCGGCCCCATCCACGCCCGCCACCGAGGCCGCAGGCCCGCTCTCCCCGCGCGCCAGTCACACGCCCGCCCGCGCCAAACGCTGCATTTTTCTCATGATGGAGGGCGGCCCCTCCCACATCGACACCTTCGATCCCAAGCCGTCTCTGGAAAAACTCCACCTCAAGGAATTCGTCCGCGAGGGCAAAATGAAGTCCGCCATGGAAAGCGGCAAACGTTACTACGTGCGCAGCCCCTTCGCCTTCCAGCAGCACGGCCAGAGCGGAGCCTGGATGAGTGAACCCTGGCAGCACCTCTCCACCGTGGCCGATGACCTCTGCTTCTACCGCGGCTGCCAGGTGGACAGTGTGAATCACCCCACCGCCATGTACCAAATGAACTGCGGCAACCAGTTCGGCGGAGATCCCGCCGTCGGTGCCTGGGTCACTTACGGTCTCGGCACCCTCAACCAGGACCTGCCGGGATTCGTCGTTTTGCCCGAGTTATCCTACCCCCAAGGCGGCTCCGCCAACTGGGGCAACGGCTACCTCCCTGCTTTTTTCCAAGGCACCAGCCTGCGCCCCACCGGCTCACCCATCCTCGATCTGCAACCTCCCGCCGGCGTCACCCCCGCCATTCAGCGCGCCAATCTCGACCTCCTCTCCCAGCTCAACACCCAGCACCACCAGCGCCACCCGCAGCAGGATGATCTGCTCGCCCGCATGGCCAGCTACGAACTGGCCTATCGCATGCAGATGCAGGTGCCCGACGTGGTCAATCTCGACGGCGAACCCGCTTCTCTGAAGGAAGCCTACGGCATCGGCCAAAACGAAACCGACGCCTTCGGACGCAAGTGCCTGCTCGCCCGCAAGCTCGTCGAACAAGGCGTCCGCTTCGTCCAGCTCTACGCCGGCACCTGGGACAGCCACGACTACATCGAGCGCGCCCACGGCAATCTCATCCGCCAAGTCGATCAACCCATCACCGCCCTCATCAAAGACCTCAAACAGCGCGGCCTGCTGGAGGACACCCTCGTCGTCTGGTGCGGCGAGTTCGGTCGCTCACCCGACAACGGCGTGCGCGGCGGCACCGCCTACGGGCGGGATCACAACCCCAAAGCCATGACCCTCTGGTTTGCCGGCGGCGGCACCAAGGCCGGTCACACCATCGGCCTCACCGATGAGACCGGAGCCGAAGCCGTCGAATGCGTGCACCACGTCCGCGACGTCCACGTCACCCTGCTGCACCTCCTCGGGCTCGATGACAACAAGCTCACCTTCTATCACGGCGGTCGCTTCAAGCAGCTCAGCCAATTCGGCGGACGCATCATCACCGACCTCCTCGCCTAACCTCGAGCGCGTCGAAAAAAACCGCACGCGGGTAGGATGGCACACCGCCTCTCTCTCAAAGAATCTCCACCCGCAGCATCACCGGCTCCGCCCGCACGCAGTCGAGTTCCTGCAGCTCCGCCAGCGCCGCCCTCACTTCACCCAGCTGCGCATCGTGCAGCATTAGCACCAGCGACGTCACCTCCTTCTCCGTATCCCAATCCTCCGGCTGAATGATCGATGAAATCCCAATCTGCCGCGCCCCCAAGATCGTGGCCACCTGCGCCACCACCCCCGGGCGATCCTCCACCGTCACCCGCAGGTAATACCGGGAAACGGTTTCCTCGATCGGCTTCGGACTGCCATACAACCCGTGCGGCACAAAGCCATTGGGTCGCGGCCCATGAATCACCGCCGCCGCCGCCTCGCACAGATCGCTGATGACTGAGCTACTCGTCGGATCCTGCCCCGCCCCGCGACCATAAAACAGCGTCTCACCCACCACATCACCGTGCACCAGCACCGCATTGAAGGAGCCACTCACACCGGCCAGCACGTGATTGAGCGGGATCATCGACGGCTGCGTCCGCACCTCCACCCGGCCCTGTTCGTCCGCCCGGATCACCGACATCAGCTTGATCGTGTATCCCAGCCGCCGTGCAAACTCGATGTCCTCCCGATCCACCTTTTGCACCCCCTCCACCGACACCCGATCCGCCGGGATCCAAAAACCGTAGGACAGCGATGCCAGGATGATCGCCTTATGCGCCGCATCCCAGCCCGACACATCCAGCGTCGGATCCGCCTCAGCGTAGCCCTTTTCCTGCGCCTCCTGCAGCGCCTCCGCATAGCCCAGCCCCGCCTGTGACATGCGGCTCAAAATGTAATTGCAGGTGCCATTGATGATGCCGTGGATCGACACGATGTGATTGCCCACCAGCCCCTCCTGCAGCACCTGAATGATCGGAATGCCACCCGCCACTGCCGCCTCAAAATAGATCGGCATGCCGCACTCCTCAGCCAGCGCAAACAGCTCCTGCCCCCGCTCCGCCAGCAGCGCCTTGTTGCCTGAAACCACCCGCTTGCCTGCACGCAGCGCCGCACACACCAGCTCCGCCGCCTCGTCGATGCCACCGATCAGCTCCACGATCACCTCGATCTCCGGATCCGCCACCAGCTCCCGCCAATCCGTCGTCAACTGATCCGCAGGCACCTCCACATCCCGCGGCCGAGTCAGCGAGCGCACCGCCACCCGCTTCACCCGCAAATCGGCTCCCGTCCGCTGCAAGATCAAGTTCCGATTCGTGTCCAAGTTCTTGTAAACGCCCGCGCCGACGTTGCCCAGGCCGGCGAGACCAATTTGAATGCTGCGTGCTGTGGTGGGGTGAGCCATGGAAAAAGAACCGGACCTGCCGGGGAAGCCCAAGACATCGCGCCGACTCCCCCACCTTGCAACCCCCGAAGCCACCCCGCTCCCCCCGCACGTCGTTCACGCTTCTGCCATTTTTGTTGCCGTCTAAAACCCTCTGCATCAAATCCAAAAGTCGGTGAAAAATCTCCAGCGTTCACGTCAAGATTCGCCGAGTCACCTTCCACTCCCCTCAAAGCGAACCCTCCACCGACACCAGCTCCCACATTTGCGCCTCCTGCAAATGCTCCTGTACTGACCGTGTCCCAACTGCAGCTGACGCTGCGCACGGGACTGTTCCCCGCGCTGTCGTTGGCCTCGCACTTGGCGCTGGTGATTTGACCCACAGCACCAAAATCATACACCCCCCAGCCCGCGCCGTCCACTTGTGTCGCATTGCGGTTGCAAGAGAGAGAAAAAAACAGACTACCCCACCGTCCTTAACCCAGCACTTTCCGAGAAAACCCGTCTCTCATCCTGCATCTACATTCTGGTTCTTTGGACTATTCGACGCTCCTCCCTTCAAAAACCAAAAAACCCTCAATCTGACCCTTTCATGGTAATACAAAAAAAGCACAATTAAAACTGTCCCTATTAATTGAAACAGTTGCATTAAAGGTTCTGGCGGATACCCAAACCGTTTCGCAATTGTCGGCCCAAGGTCATAGTAATAATATAGGCCGATTCCAATCCGACCTCCAACTGCCCAACACGTCATCAAGTACAAGAGGGGCATTAAACACGTGTGATCGGAACCCTCTCCCCACTCCTTCGAAAAGGTAGGGAAATGTTTCGCAATAAACTTTTTGATTTTAGATCGATCAATCACAATACCAGGTGAGACATTATAAAAAAACTCAATTCACCTCAATTATCTACATTCACACGCCACCGATGATTTAGGCACTGGACACCGGGAATCCCCGGCTCTCGGACTTTGCGGAGGCTTTCGGACAGTGGCAAGTTTGGGTGATCCTCGCCATCATGATCGTTGCCCAGTTTGCGCTGCTCCGCATCCCGGTTGCCGCATCTTCGGGCAGGCCGGTGGCTCAACGATCCGTCTGGGTGACGGTCATCGCCGCCGGTTTTGCAATGGGTCTGCTCGTGCTGGGAGCGGTGGCGTCGCTCCATGAGTTTTTCAACCGGTTGGATGGTTCTTCGGGTTTCCCTCTCGCACTTGTCTGCGGATCCATCAGTTGGTTTTTCTGGGCCATCTACTTCCGTCGATCGACTTCGAGCAGCGATCCGACCCAGGTCATTCAGAAGGTTCTTTGGCGAGGCTCAATCCTTGAGCTGCTGATTGCGGTACCAACTCACATTGTAGCCAGGCACCGCGATTACTGCTGTGCGGGCATGATGACCTTCATCGGGCTGACCTGCGGCCTAGCCGTCATGCTGTTTGCCTTTGGACCGGCCCTCTACTTTCTATTCATCGAGCGCTGGAATCGGCTCCACCCGCAGGCCTCTCCAGCCTGACCGCAGATGGATGTCCGATTTCCCACACGGGGCTGCGCGCAGCGCATTCGCCAGCGACGGTCATAGACCGCCGCTACAGCGCGG
>JAGRPD010000015.1 GCA_020439875.1 Verrucomicrobiales bacterium | reverse complement strand
AATCCGAAGCCATCGTCCACCCCGATGAAGTCGCCCGCTACATCGATCCCGGTGAGTGCCCCCTCTCCTACAATCCCAACCTCATGGCCCTGCTGTGGAATGCCGCAGCCACCCGCAAAGTCAGGCTTCTCAGCCACAGCATGATGAAGCGCTTCGCCATCCATCCCGACTGCGCCTGGGTCAACTACATCCGCTGCCATGATGACATCGGCTGGACCTTCTCCAACGAAGACGCCGAAGAAATCGCCCTCAACGCCCCCGATCATCGCCGCTTCTTGATCGAGTTTTACACCGGTCGTCACCCCGCCTCTTTCGCCCGCGGCCTCCCCTTCCAAGAAGACCTGAGCACCGGAGACGCCCGCATCTCCGGCACCACCGCCTCGCTCGCCGGCCTGGAACTCGCTCTCGAACTCAATGACGAACTCGCCATCGATACCGCCATCCGCCGCATCATGCTCCTCCACGGCGTCATTTTCACCATCGGTGGTATTCCCCTCATCTACGCTGGAGACAGCATCGGCATGATGAATGATTACTCCTTCCGTGACGATCCCGAAAAAGCCGGAGACAGCCGCTGGGTCCACCGCTCACCCTTTGACTGGATCCTTGCCGAGCAGCGCCACGTCCCTGACACCTGGCAGTGCCGCATCCATGAAGGCCTGCTCAAGCTCGTCCAAGTCCGCCGCAACAACCCCGCCTTCGATCGCGCCGAAACGGAAATCATCGACACCCAGAACCCTCACGTCTTCGGCTTCTTCCGTCATCACCCCGACCAAACCGCCCTCGTCCTCGCCAACTTTTCCGACCTTCCCACCGAACTCCCCGGCACCCGCCTGCGCCAGCTCGGCCTACGCCGCACCTTCACCGATCTCATGACCGGCCAGGTCGTCACCGCCTCCGAGGCCCTGCTCCTCGAAGGCTGCCGCTTCATGGTCCTCGTCGGCGGTCCGCGCTAAATCCTCAGAGCCCGCTCAGCGCCCATCTCCCGTGTAGATGATCTTGCCGTCTTTCGGAGCCCCTGGCCACGGGTACTGCCCCGGCGGATAGCTCTTCGGCTGCAAAGCACGGATCGCCTCCACATGCAGCTTGATCTCCTCAGGCGTCAGCGGATTTTCCTCCCTGCCATACACCCACGGCAGCGCCGGATCCATCAGGATCGGTAGATCCCCCAGAGGCGGGCGCTCCGCCGCCGCCACCTTCAGCCGCGCCGCCATCTCAGCCACCACCTCAGGATGCGCAGCCGCCACATCCTTCGTCTCGTAGGGATCCTCAGCCAGGTTGAAAAGCTCCTGCCCCACCAGTTTGAAATCTCCCCGCCTCAGTGTCGGCAACCGCACACTTCCAGCAATCTCCACCACGATCTCCTGCCGCGGACTCGGCTTCCCCTCCAGCATCACCGCACTCATATCCATGCCGTCCAAAGCCAGCGGCTGCTCCAGGCTGCCACCCGCCAGCCGCACCAGCGTCGGGAACAAATCCGTCACATGCATCATCGCATCATTGCGGCCACCCGCCGCGATCTTGCCCGGCCACCGCGCGATGAAAGGCACCCGGATGCCCCCTTCAAACGTCGTATTCTTCGTACCCCGCCAGGGTTGGTTCACCTCCTCCGTCAGGCCCCCATTGTCGTTGGTGAAAATCACCAGCGTATTCTCCTCCAACCCGTTCTCCTTCAGCGCTTCCAAAATCCGACCCACGCCCTCATCCAGGCATTTGATGGCCGCCGCCCGCTTCTCCAGCTTCGGCGTGTGCCTTGGGATATCCTCCAGCGGACCGTGGATCGCATTGAAGGCAATGTAGTGAAAAAACGGCTGCTGCTTTGATTGCTGCCCAATCAAACGCACCGCCTCATCCGCGATCAGATCCGTCGAGTAACCCGTCTCCAGCACCGGCTTCTGATCGCGATGCCAATCATACACCGCAAAAATCGCCGGCGCATTGTGAGGGATCGTCTTGTTGTTGTAATCGATGCCCCAGCCGTAGTGCCCGTATTGATGATCAAACCCCTGCCCCATCGGCAGCTCCTCCGGCAGCCACTCCCCCAGGTGCCACTTGCCCGCCATCGCCGTCGCGTAGCCCGCCTCCCGCAGCGCCTCCGCCACCGTGCGTTCCTCCGTCGGCAAGCCCATCACCCGGCGCGTCGGCGTACCGTCCGGCAGATGCGCCAACGTCATCCCCAGCAGCGCCAGGTAGTCCGGCTTGCCGAAATCCTCCGACCTCCAATCCATCCACTGCCGATACGGATACCGCCCCGTCATCAGCGCCGCCCGCGTCGTCGCGCAGACCGGCGTCATGTAAAACTGCGTGAACTCGGTCCCCTCCCGGGCCAGCCGATCCATGTTCGGCGTCAGTGAGGCATCCCCCCCGTGAAACCCCGGATCCGCCCACCCCAGATCATCGGACAGGATCAACACAATGTTCGGCTGCGCCGCCCCAGCAACGCCCATCCACATCCCCAAAATCAACAGAAATCGCTTCATACAAGAAGCAAGGTAACGCCACCGCGCTCCCCAATCTTCCCCCTACCACCTCACGGCATCATTCCGCCGTTTCCTCCGCAAAAAACACCGCCGCCTGATCGGGCGTCATTTCCAGCTTCGAAACCTGTTTGTTTTCCAAGCGATACACCGTCTCCAGGCGCACCGCTTCTTTAACCGTCTCTGCCGGGACCTCCATTTCTACAACGCCGCGAAACTCAGGATACCAAAGCTCCAGCGTGCTGCCATCGATCCATTGGTCCAGTGTCAAGCCAGTGATCGCCATGTGGGCGCTGGGATGGGCGATCCAAAGGTTTTGCGGCTGATTCCAACGCTCCAACAACAGCGTATTCTGAGGCCATGATTGTTCAGAATCGTTCAAGCACACCTGCACTTCTTCAGTGGAAGGACTTTTCCAAAGAACCAGAAAATTCTCTTTTGGTTCCATCCCAAAAGGCCAGAACTGGTCCTTCGACGATAGCCTAGCCCAGCGTGGGAACCGCCGCCTCAAGTCGGCCTTCAAAAGCAATTTCCCCTCGTAATCCAACTCCTTCAAGTACACGTCGAGCCGCAACCCGGGCCGCAATGTCACCTGCCAAGGTTCCGAGATCGCTTCACGTCCAGGCATCGTCACCACTTTCCGCAAACGAAAGATGGCCAAACGCAACTCCCAGGGTTGATCGACGGCTTCTGGGTACCGTTTGACCGACTCTTCCCATAATTCCCTTAACTCAGCAGTCCGTGGATTGGGAACCTCACAACCCATCCAAAGTCCTTGAGAGGGTTCCACTCGCGAAAGTTCGACTGTGAAGTCTTCACGCATCCAATACGCATTGGGCTGCATTTCACCCGTGGCTAGCGCCGTCTGGACAAAATCTGAAGACAGTCCACCGATCAGAGGGCGGTTGGTCATTCGTTCCTCTCTGGAATTGGGAGACAACCAGATCACCGATGCAACATCGCTTGCGGGCAATCCATGAAGCACCAGGCCAGGCCACAGCTTCTGATCTCCCGCACTCAGATCATTGCTGGCACGAACCTCAAGTTGTGCGCTTTGGCACTCCGCTTGTCCTGACCTCCTCCAGTCAATCGACCACAGCTTTGACAAAAACACCGAGGTCAAACCACACCCCAAAAGAGTGATCCATGCCATTCGTGGTTTGCATGAAGCACCCACCAACCACCAAGCGGCGACCAATCCGCAGGCAATCACCGTGAATCCCACGATCACTCCGCAAGCTCGAGCCGTGATCCACCAAACTTCGTCTTCAAGAAAGAGGGAAAACGTCAACGCTGCCGCGATGACGCCTAGCACCAAAACGATCCTCTGGCCAACACTGAAACCGACGCTCAAGGCCACTCCAAACGCACTTCCCCAGATTACCGCCATCGCCACAAACTCCACCGCCAAAACACTCCACTGCCACGGGTTAAACCCGTAACCTCGGAAGGGAATCAATTGATGAATCACCCACGGTGCCAGCAAACCAACAAGGAGAAACACAGTCTTGCCACTCCAGACTGCAGACCTCCCGATGGGAAGAGAGTACACCAACGCCTCCGCATCGAGCGGAGCATCGGCCAAAACCGATCTCGCCAAAATAACCAACGCCATCAACGCGGCAACTTGCGTGGCAACGGAGATCGAATCCGCTTGCTGCCGCGTCACCGCAATTGCAGCCCCGATCAACAAGAGCCAGTAAAACAAGAGGAATCCACGCTGCCGATTCCATTCATGACGCACCTGCGCTGAAATCCGCAATCTCCATGAGGGTAAAGGAATAGGGGAAGTCATACCGGCGATCAAGGGTTCACAAATTTCCAGGAAAGCGTCTCGGGTTGAAAGCGATAGTCCGCAGCACGCCGAAAACGACAGTCGGCGATGAAATCTGCTGCTTGGCGCGGAGTGATGTCTTCTGCTGACACGCCCTGATGAGCGATCACCGCTGCTGTCAAGTCTTGGCGTCTCCTGCGGTCTTTCATCGCAGCGGCCCGCAACAACCAATCCAAGGCCGCTGAATCTCCAAGTGCGGCTTGGGACGCAAGAACCAAGAGTTGATCCAAATCCAAACCCACCACCGCGGGCAAACGCTCATACTGTCGCTGCGTCTCGCTTACAGCGAGTTGGCGAAATCGAACATCGTTGAAAAGACGCCTGGCTGTCGTCGGGGCCACCGACTTCGAGAAACGCAAGGCCATTTCCTCGATTGGTGTTTCCCTGTGGTCAGGAACGAAGCCTTTGACACCGGCCCTTTCGAGTACACTCCAGAAGTAGCCGGTTCCCCTCAATGCCGGAATTTTTAATCGCTCCTCAAGCTCTGGATAAACCTTCAGACAGAATTCCACGGCTTGGATAAGTTCAATGTCATCTCCCGGCCACAGCGGCTCCGAATATCTGTCGAGTTCCTCCCGATCTGCAAAGATCCACGCCGCACGAACCACTTCCGCCAGATAGGTCTCAATATCTCCCAAAGTAGCGTCAGCATTGGGGGTCTGCATTTTCTTCACCTCCTCCGCCAACTGGCGTCGCGGATTGCTTTCTCGATTCAAAGCATGACTCACATCGGGCCAACTTTTTACCGAAGAGATATGCTCGGCCAGTGGAACATCGCCCCATTTCACTCGATGAGATGTTTGACCCAGATAATCACTTTTGATCACCGCAAAACTCAACTCCCTCACGCTCTCGGCAGTCACTCCCGTCCCTGGACCGATCACCGAACGGAACGTCAGCTCAGACACCCGCTGCATCCATCCCAACCTCACAGATCGAATTACAGTGACGTTTGTGATCGGTAGTCTCCAGACCAATGACTTCTGTTGATTTGTCAAAACGAACAGAGGCGGCACCGGGAGAAAACTGTTTCGGGACATCTGTAAACAAGCAGACTCCCGAATGATCAAGGAGATCGCATCTGGATTCTTCTGCCCTTCGCGATCCTTTCCGACGCGCACCTCCAGCACTTCGCATTCGAAGTTAGGGCACACAATTTTGCTCCCCGCCTGAAGAGGAACCCTTCCCAAGACTCGATCCCTTGTCCACCACACGGACAGATCCAATTCGACATCGAAGCGAGCATTGGGATCCTTGGGTTCACGGATCGCAATCCATGAGTCTCGTTTGATGCTTGCGTTCGAGTCAACACCCAGCCAACCGGAATCTTGCCGATTCAAGACCCTCATGAGGTCTGCAGTCTGATCCTCGATTCCCATCGAATCGGGTGAATCAGCGAAATTCACACTCGACAAACTCCAGGATGATAAAGGCACGCCATGCTGGCTCAGCCTTGGGACTAACCTGCCAAATACCGGCAACATTTCTTTGGGCGTCTCATCGAACCATGCATCCGCGCGACAAACCAATCCCCTGCCTTGATCTGTTACCTGCTGTTCGAACTCCAGTCCGGCCAACGGAACTTGAGGTCGCAAACCACCCGTCGCTTTGGTGACTCTATCCTGTTCTAACGGCTTCTCATGCCAGCTTTCCACCAATCCGGAAACGGCAAGCGTGTAAGAGATCTGAACCAACAAGCCAAGCACCACCATCCGCACCACCAGCGATAGATGTTTCCTTCGATGCCAAATCAGCAGCATAGCCATCCACCCGCCCACGAACCAAGCGGCAGTGAGAAAGCGATCAGGAAACTCGTAGGGCTGTGTCGGGACGAAGCAAAACTTCGTCCATTGGTAGAAGACCCAGGTTATCCCGTGTGCATAGAATCCCCACAAGGCAGCAAAGACCACCAAGGCAGCATAACGTTCCCAATGGCGGAACAGGAAAGCGCCAGGAATCACCCACAACCCCACGGCTCCAGCAGACCAAAGCGTTTCCCACACCACCGTGAACCACTCTCCAGACGGCCGTCCTTGAAGTGCCAAGAACACCACGGCTTCCAGAGCCATCGGCACGGCGATGAGTCCAAACCACAAGGTCAGCCGCGCCAACCAAAACTGCAATTTGGGCAGGGGACGGGTTGAGACAAAAGATGAATCTCCCTCATCTTCTGGAGAAACGCTCAGCCCGACCCAGATTCCCATCAGCCAAACCACGCAACCAGCAAGGTAAAAATCAGAATCGGAATCCTCCAACTTCATCGGAAAGATCCACTCCATCTGATAGGCCAGATCGACTGCCAAAACCGCCAGATAGGCCACCCACCGCCATCTCAGATAGCGGAAGTCTTTGCGGAATTGGTGGAGGATGAGGTTCATGGGGAAAGTGGATGCGACCGGCCCTTGGTGCTACGACTTGCCTTCCAACCGGTAGGCGCGGGCGAGGGCGATGAAGATCTCGCGCAGACTCATGGGCTGGACTTCGACCTCGGTGGCCTCGGGGAAGCGCTGCCGGACGAGGCTTTCTGTGCTGCCGTTCGAACGGGAGGCGATGAAGCGGGTGAGGCGGCCGACTTGCTCGACGTGCATCCACTCGGTTGGCAGATCATTAGGCGGCTTGCGATCATCCGGCAGGGCGACCGTCACGGAGCGGAAGCGGGATTGCAGCGAGTCGCTCGTTTCATCAAGCGCGAGTTTGCCACGATTGATGATGGCGATGCGGTCGGCGAGGCGCTGCACTTCCTCGATGTCGTGCGAGGAGACAAAAACGGTCCAGCCTTCCTCCTCGGTGAGTTCCAGCAGGCCGCGGATGAACTCGTCGCGCACCAACGGATCGAGCCCGCTAAAGGGCTCGTCCAGCACCACGAGCTTGGGCCGGTAGGCGAGGCTGCTGAGCAGCGAGGCCTTCATGCGCATGCCGCGCGAGAGATCCTTCAATTTCGTTTTCTCCGGCAGCTCGAACTGCTGCATCAGCCGCTTTTCGAAATCGCGATCCCACTGCGGGTAAAGCGGGCGGCAGTAGTCGAGAAACTGCTTCACCGTCATCCACAGCGGCAGCTCCATGTTTTCCGAGACGTAACCGATGTGCACCAACTGCGCGGGTCCGATCTTGCGCGAGTCACAGCCCATGACCGTGGCGGTTCCTGAATCAGGGTGGTGTAAATTGAGCAGGCACTTGATGGTGGTGCTTTTGCCCGCGCCATTGGGACCGAGAAAGGCGGTGACTTGTCCCTCCGGCACGGCCAGTGAGAGACCGGCGACGGCCTCGGTCTTGCGGAAGCGCTTGTGCAGGTCGTGGATTTCGATCATGGGCTTCATGGCTTGCTGGTGGTGACGGGTTGGCGTGCTTGACGCAGGGCTTTGATGGCTTGTTCCAGAGTCAAATTGAGTTCGTCCGCCTGCTCGAGAAGCTGGCGGCAGGCGGGCAGCAGTTGCTCGATGCGATCGGCGACGGCGGGCTGCTTGGGTGCGGTGACGACCATGCCCACACCGGGGCGCGCGGCCAGCCAGCCCGCCGATTTCAGCGCCAGCACCACCTTGTGCGCGGTGGTGGGGCTGATGCGCAGCTCCTGGCTCAGCGTGCGCACGCTGGGAAAGGCATCGCCCGCTTTCAATTGCCCCGTGAGCATGGCGCGCCGCACCGCCAGCAGGATCTGGTCGGAAACGGGAACACCGTCCTCAAGGTGAAGGGTGAAAGGCAGGATTGCCATCGCGTGCCAAGTGTAACACTACAACTGTTACACTTGGCAAGAAGTTTTTTCCGTTTTCGACTCGCCGTGTGACGAGCTGAACCATCGCATTTTTCCAGCGCAGGCTGCAAGGCCTGCTATCAATGAGCCATGAAGATCGAGGAAATCACGCAGCGCATCATCGAGTTTCGCGACGCGCGGGACTGGCTCCAATTTCACAGTCCCAAAGAACTCGCCGTCGCCATCACGGCGGAGGCGGGCGAGCTGCTGCAGCACTTTGTGTGGCTCAGCGCCGAGCAGTCCGAGCGGCGCGTCACGGAGAAGCGAGAGCAGATCGAAGACGAGATTGCCGATGTGGGCATCCTCCTTTTCGAAATGGCGGATCGGGTCGGCGTGGATCTCGGGCAGGCGATGCTGGCGAAACTGGCACGCAATGAGCTGCGGTATCCCGTACAGAAAGCTCGTGGCTCCAACGCCAAATACAACGAACTGTAATCCCCATGGAATCCGGTGAACCGCATCAGCGGCGGCCACGTTACCGTGGGAAAAATCCGCGTCGCTTTGAAGAGAAATACAAGGAGCATGACCCCAATCGTTACCAAGAGACGCTGGCCAAAGTGCGCGCCCGCGGCAAGACCCCCGCAGGTCAGCATGTGCCGATCCTGGTCGATGAAATCCTCGCCACACTAAAACCCGCTCCGGGAGAGCGGGCCGTGGACGCGACCTTGGGATTTGGTGGCCATGCTGAACTGCTGCTGCATCGCTTGCAGCCAGGAGGCAGCCTGCTGGGACTGGATCGGGACCCTCTCGAAATCGAACGAACCACGAAGCGCCTGCGAGCCCTCGGATTTGGTGAGGAGGCGTTGAGGACCCAATGCATCAATTTCGCAGGCATCGGAAAGGCGCTCCATGAGGTGGGTTGGCAGGATGGCGTGGACTTGGTGCTGGTGGATCTCGGCGTTTCGTCCATGCAAATCGACAACCCCGCGCGGGGATTCAGCTTCAAGCTGGAGGGTCCATTGGACATGCGCATGAATCCCCAACGGGGTCTCTCCGCGCGAGAGTGGTTGCGCCGCGCCGACGCGGCCAAACTCGAACGCGCATTGACCGATGGCAGTGACGAGCCGCTGGCCGGATCTTTGGCGCAGGCCTTGGCGGGTCAAGACCTGAACAGCACCACCCAACTCGCGCAGGCCATCCGCGCAGCCTTGCCACGCTATCTGGATGAGGAAAATGCGATGCTCACGGTGCGCCGCGTTTTTCAGGCTCTGCGCATCGCCGTCAATGAGGAGTTCTCGGCGTTGGACGCATTTCTCGCCCAATTGCCCTCGGTGCTGCGCCCGGCAGGGCGGGTGGCCATTTTAACCTTCCACTCAGGGGAGGATCGGCGCATCAAACGGCATTTCAAACAGGGGCTAGCGGACCAACTCTACGCGGAGATCAGCCACGATGTGGTGCGGGCCAGTGCAGCGGAACTGCATTCCAACCCGCGAGCCAGCTCCGCGAAACTGCGCTGGGCCGTGCGAGCGGGTTGAAATTTTCACCCGGAGGCATCGAGTGCCACTTCCATGCAGTGGGGTCACTCGATGCTCGGGTCAAATCCACCCACCCGCAGGGTTTAGGGTTTCGGCTCCAGAATGGCGAGTCCGGAGAGGATGTTGGTGTTGCTGATCGTCTCACCAGCCACATCGGGCCGCTCCGCCAGCAGGAAGTAGCCCCATCCGCGCAGGCCATCCACGTCGGGGTGAATCATCCCCGCAAACTTGCTCACCCGTTTCACATTTCGACCTGCGACGAGGAGATCGGGATCGATCAGAGTGAAGGAGCCTCTGAACAATCCTGTGCGATAGTTGATGGCCAGAGAGAGAGGTCGAGCCAAGGGTGAGGGGTAACGAACGGTCGCCAGACTCGCGATCCGCAGCTCCGCGTCAGGGCTGGGAGCTGGACCACTGGAGATGCCACCGCCAGTGAAGGCGATTTGCGCGTTCGCAGACGAACCATCATCGGTGAGCCCGAGCACAATCTGCCCTGACGTGGGGGCCGTATATCTGCCCCCCAAAGCCTCCAGGGGAATCGCTCCAGCCAGACCAAAACCCACCTCATACACCCGCTCCGTTGCGGGGCGCATCTCACGCCGCCAGTCGAGCGTGCCGGTCGAGACCACCTCCAGATCGCTGCCATTCCCCGGTGCCGAGGTATTGGGCTGACTGGTGACATAACCCACCACCGAACTCAACCGAGCGCGACTGGTGAAGACAGCCACTTCACCCAGCGGTCCGATGAAGCTCGTGGTCGCAAAAGCCACTCCGTCCGCCATCACCCCACGAATCGACGCCGTGCCGTTGGTGGCACGCGGCACCGAGATGCTGGCGTAACCGGCTCCTTCCGGCACATCTGCGGCTGAAGCAGCCGTGAAAGACAACGTCTGCACCCCCACGTACGCAGTCGCCAGATTGGTGGTGGACCACACCCGACGCCACCCTTCCACGGGAATGGTGAGGGCACTTCCATCCTCCACCACAAAGCTCGCATTGACGATGCGGTTGGTGGTGGGATCCAACTCGAAATTGAACGTGAGATTGGCCAAGGGTGCCCGGCGGCGGATGAAGGCGGAACCGGTGGAGGAGGTCGCACCCAGGGTGGACTCCACCACGCCACGCACCGTGACCGCACTGGTTCCCAAAACAGCCCGCCCACTGAAGGCACCCGTTCCCGTGACACGCAACGTCAACAGGCCCCCTTGGGAGGCATTCAAAACATCATTTCGCGCAATGATGCCCACGTAGTCACCCGCCGTATCGGTGGGCAGCGGGTTGAGGTCGAGGGTAGCGGGAATGGCGAGCGTGCCCTTGGCATTGCGCGCGTAGAGCGTGAGATTGTAGGTGCGCACAGCGGTGAGAACGACGCTCGGTTTTCCATAGATGGCACCCGTGGTCTTGTCACAACGCAAGCCACTCGGGAGTCCGCGCACGGAGTAGCTCGTGGGCGTGAACCGAGGATCCGCATCGAGTACACTCGGAATGGCGAAGCGGTCGTAGGTCTCGGCCACTTGGGCTGGAGGCAAAACCACTGGCGCGACAACCCCAGAGTCAAGCTGAGGAGGGCTGTCATAGATGATGAGTTGAGTCACTCCTGCGACGAGGTTCCCAGCTGGGGTGGTGATGTTGCACTGATAGTTTCCAGCGTCCGAAAACTGCAGGGCACGCAACGTCAGACGCGTCCCGCTGGGGATGTGATTGGCGTCCACGGCGATCGCCCCGCCGTCTTTTTGCCAGTCGTAGATCGTGCTGGTATCCGCCCCTCCGATGACGGCTGCAAAGACCTTGGACCTGGTATTGAGCGGTAGAATCACAACCGCAGCCGTGTCCCGCGCCACCGTAAGCCGCGCGGGTGAACTGACGACGGATCCCGTCACATTGCGCACAATGCAGCGGTAGTCCCCTGCCTGAGTCACCTTGACCGGAGCCAAGGTCAGCATCTCGCTACGGGCACCCGAAATGGCGCGATTGTTCCGCGTCCACTGGTAAGTGACGGGCGTGGTGCTGTTGGGATCGACCGCGACGGAGAAAGTGGCCGAGTCTCCTTCCTGCACGGACAAGGCAACGGGCTGCGAGGTCAAGACCACCGGATTGTTCACCGTCAGCACGCACGGATCGCTGCTGACACTGCCTGCCGGATTCGAAACCGTCACGCGATAGCTGCCTTCCGAGGCCTCGGTGACGCTGCGGAGGTAGAGGCTCGTCGAACTCGTCGCGCCGGGAACGGGATCCCACATGCTGGTGCCTGAGTTGAAAACCTCCCAGCTATAGGTCAGCGGCGCAGTACCTGTAGCGGCGACGGTCAAACGTGCCGTGGCACCTGGATTGACCGCCAGCGCCGCCACGGGATGACGAGTGATTGCCGGAGCAACGATGCCGACACCGGTGAGCCGGATATCGTAAGGGTTCTCGTTGGTATCGTTGTTGGCGATGCGCAAGAGAGCGGAGCGAGTGCCACCAACGGAGGGCGTAAAGGTCACCGTAAAAGTCAGACTCTCGCCCGGATCCAGCTCAGTCTGAGACAAGGCAGAGGTTTGGAAATCCGCCGATTGGGTGCCAGACAAAGTGAAAGCGAGCCCGCGCAAGACACCGATGCCGTCATTGCGGATGGTTAGATCTTCTGAAATTGGAGACCCGAGCACGACGGAACCCAAATTGCGGGTGGCACCATCATTGACCGCAGTGGCCGTTGACGTTTCCACAGTGATTTCGGGCGGAGATTCATCAATGAGGGCATCGAGATTGAGACGTCCACCCGTGAGGCATTTTCCGGAAAGAGCAGGTTTGGCGTCTGCGGAGTCGAGAATCGCATTCTTCACCTGCTGCCACGTCCAGTTCGGATTCACGGCCCAGATCATGGCCGCTGCAGCGGAGACGTGTGGTGCCGACATCGAAGTGCCCGTGTAGGTTGAGTAGCCCGTTCCCATCTCAGTCCCCCAGATCTCCGTGCCCGGAGCAAAAATATCCACACTGACTGCACCGAAGTTGGAAGGTGACGTGCCCATCCAGGGAGCGTCATTACGATCCGAATTGCCGACGGCGATGATGTTGGGTTGGGTGTGGGAGCTGGGGTAGTTCGGCGTGACATCGTTGTTGGTTCCGTCGTTTCCTGCGCTGATCACGACCAGACCGCCCGCGTTCTGCCAGCGGGTGATCTCCGCAGAAATGCCCAAATTATTGGGGAAGTTATGCAGAGACAGGTTGGCAATCCGCGCCCCCCGCTGCCGCGCATACGAGAGTCCATTGACCACATTCGAAGTCAGTCCGTTGCCATTGTGATCGAGCACTTTGACGGGGAGAACCTGGGTCTGGGAAGACACACCAGCGATGCCCAACGCGTTATCACGATTCGCCGCAAGCACTCCTGCGACGCGAGTACCGTGGCCGTTGTCATCCGTCATGATCTGCACCAACCGCACGAGATCGTACCCCTCATAATCATCCACGTAACCATTTCCATCGTCATCGATGTCATTAAAGGGGACCTCACCATTGTTCGTCCAAATGCGACCGGCAAGATCCGGCTGATCGACATCCAGACCGGTGTCCAGAACCGCCACTGGAGGAACATCCGAGAGGCTAGCGGTGCGATCCCAGGCCGCAGGAGCACTCACGTCCGCACCAGCGGTGCCTCCGGACTGACCAGTGTTTTGCAAGTTCCATTGATTCACAAATTGGGGATCATCTGGCAGCGCAGCGGCCGTGCCAATGCCATCCGGTTCCGCCGCCACGATGAGTGTCCCGAGCTGCGATAGCAGAACCTGCGCTGCTGGCAACGCATCGAGATCGGGCCGCTCCAGCTGGATGAGGATGGAATCAGAATCTCCCAAGGTCTTGAGATCTGAAAATCCCAATTGGCCCAGCGCGGCCAGGGCGTCTCCCACCCTCACTCCTTCCGCCACAGTCACCAAAACGTGATCCGCCGCAGCCGCTTGAGCAGCGAGCAAGGTTTCTCCCGCACTGCCAGCCTCTGCCCGCACCTGCGCATCGACCCGAACCCAAGGAGCCGCAAAGTCCGCCTGCAACAACCAAGCGCGATGCACCAAGCCCGGCTCCGCGAGCGCCACCTCCTGGAAGTCCACCACGTTCATTTGCTGAAAATGAATCCCAAGCCGCTCCAACACAGCAGGTGCATCATCCCACTTTCGCGGCTCGCTATTCTCCGCTTCCTCTGCGGAGACCGGCAGAAGCGGCTTCAGTCCCCCAGTCAGCAACACAGGAGCCGGTGCCTGAACAGGCAGGGCCAAGGGAAGGCCTTGATCGGTCGTTCGTGCCGCAGATTGATCGAGCTGACCCGGCTGAGGCCGGAGTTGCATCAGGGCAATGAGGCCAAGGATCGCGGCAAGGCCGCCCAGCGCGAGAAAGGTACGCTTCATATACAGGTTGGATGGATCCAGGAAAAAACGGTTTCTTCAGCCTGAGTGTTGCATGTGGAACTCTTCGAGGAAAGCTCCATTCTCGAATATTGCGGGTGGATTCGCGACCGAAATCCCGGGGATCCCGCCCCCCCAAGCCACTGCCAGACACCTCCCACCCTCAAGGCACCGGAAGCCGTTCCTTGGCCGCATCGACAAAGGCCTGAATGAGCCGGGTCTGGCGGGAGTCCTCTGGCATCATCTTTTCCGGATGCCACTGCACCCCAATGAGAAACCGGCTCGGATCCGTACCTTCCGTCGCCTCAACCACGCCTTCTCCGCTCTCCGCCACCACTCGCAATCCCTCGCCCAACCGACGCACCGCCTGATGATGAAAGGAGTTTACCTCCAGCTGCTCCACCCCGAGAATCCTCCTCAACCTCGAATCTGGGGCAAGCGTCACCCGATGCCCCGTGTCGCGGTGATTGACGCCGAATTCCGAAGGAATGTCCTGCACCAAAGAGCCACCACACAACACATTGATCCACTGGCTTCCCAGGCAGACCCCCAGCAGCGGCTTCTGCGTCTGGGTGATCCATGCCTGACCCAGCGCCTTTTCAAAATGAAACCGATTGTCATCCAATACCTTGACCGTTTCATGCGCCGATTCTCCGTATTCGGCGGGTGGAATGTCCGCGCCACCCGGCAAAATCAATCCATCCAATCTCTCGAGGTACTCTTCAATCGCCTCAGGACTGGCCTCCGTATCAGGCAACACCACCGGTACGCCCCCGCACTGCTGCACAGCGCGAATGTAGGTGGGGCTATCGAGACTCGCGATGCCGATGAGAGGCCGTCTCTCGCCCCCTTCATCGGGACGCGAAACCTCAGGGGCCAAACGCCCCGCTTGAAAACCTAGCCCGCCCGCCACCAAAAGGGCCAGCAAACCAAACAACCAACGTCGAGTCATATTCCGATCAGCTTTTCATGCTTAGACACAGTTGTCACAGAGAAAAATCTTCTCGCGCGCGGACGTTCGAATTCGCCCGCAGCGCCGCCGTCGCAAACCTCTGCGGCACCTCAGCCTCTCTTCCCTGCACGTAGCAAGGGAAAGAGACTCTCGCCATCGGAGATGCCCGTTCTATTTTTTCGAATCGGCTCGATCAATGCCGCCGCCCAGGGCTTTGTAGGCTTTGATGTAGGCGGTCATTTGCTGTTGCTTCAGCTCGATGAGGTCGATCTTGGCTTCCAGGGCATCGCGCTGTGTCAGCAGGACCTCGGTGTAGTCGGCGCGGGCGGAATTGAACAGCTGACCCGAAATCCGAATGGAGTCAGATAGCGCAGCCACTTGCTGCTGCTTGAGGTTGAGGCCGCTGTTCAGATTGCGCATCTGCGCCATTTGATTCACCACCTCAATGTAGGCTTTCAAGACGGCTTGCTGATAGGAATAGATCGCGGCGATCTGGCGAGCGCTGGCGCTGTTGAATTCAGCACGGATGGCGCTCTTGTTGATCAGCGGTGCCATCATGTTAGCAGCGGCTCCGTAGAGCAGACCTTCAGGGGTGGAGAACAGCGAACCCAAGGTGAACGATTCCAGACCCAGTGCCGCTTTGATGTTCAAAGCGGGATAGAAACGGGCACCGGCCGCTTTCACGTCGAGCCCTGACGCGGCCAGTTCCAGCTCCGCCTGCCTCACATCAGGACGATAGCTCAGCAACTGAGCGGGAAGACCGGCGTGCACGCTGGGCAAAGATTGCTTTTCAAAACCCGCCGAATTCCGACTGATCGGCTGGGGATAACGACCAGCGAGGAAGTTCAAGCGGTTCTCTACGACGGTGATGTTCTGTTTGATCGAGAAACGACGGCTTTGGTTTTTCAACACCTCCGCTTCAAATCGGCGCACGGCCAACTCGGTGACCTTGGCCGCGTCTTTTTGCATCTTGACCGCTTTCAAGGCATCCTGCTGCACGCTGATGGTCTGCTCCAGAATTTGCAATTGGTTGTCCAGACCGACCAGTTCGTAGTACGATTCGGCAATCTCGGCGACCAGATTCATGATCATGAAGTTTCGGCCTTCCTGAGTCGCGAGGTAGCGCATGATGGAGGCGTCACGCTCGTTCCGCAGCTTCCTCCAGATGTCCACTTCCCAGTCAAAATCTGCACTGAAGCCAAAGGCGGGCAGCGGCTCAGGGAACTCTTTGCCAGGCTTGATTTCCGTATTGGCTTCCACCGCACCAGGGCGGGTGTAACGCCCTACTTTTTCAACGCCAGCACCACCTCCGAAGGTGAGGAACGGGAAGATGGCTCCTTTGCGAGCTTTCACCTCAGCGTTGGCCACTTGGATCTCTTGCATCAGGATGTTGAGTTCCTGATTGTTGTCCAAGGCCTCACGGATGAGGCTAGCCAGATTCGGATCCTTGAAAAAGGAGCGCCAAGTGACCGCTGCGGTGTTTACTCCGCCACCGGAACCGGAATAGCTCTTCGGCAAGGGAGGTTCACTCGACGGCAAGACACGGTTTTTCAAAGACGCGCATCCTTGGATCGCCACCAGGAAACAAAGAGCCACAGAGGCCCGAAGGGTATGTTTGAGGGTCATCATGAATCGTTGTCGCTGTATTCTCCAAGCTCGCTCAGAGGCGTGTGGTGCTCGTCGGGGAGGAGCTTTTTGTTATCTGAGATGGAGCCGAAAATGTAATACAAACCAGGAATCACCAACAAACCTACCACGGTGCCCAGGAACATCCCACCTGCGGCTGAGGCACCAATGGTGTGGTTGGCAATGGCTCCTGCGCCGGAGGCTCGCAGAAGCGGCACCATCCCCGCGATGAAGGCGAAGGAGGTCATCAAAATGGGGCGGAACCGCACTTGCGCGCCTTCGATGGCAGCCTCGAAGATCGAGAGACCTTCCGCCCGCCGTTGCGTAGCAAACTCGACGATCAAGATCGCATTTTTACCCAACAGACCCACCAACATGATGAGCCCGACCTGAGCGTAAATGTTGTTATCCAGCCCCATCTCCTTCAGCATGAGGAAGGAGCCCATCACACCCACGGGCAGGGAGAGAATCACGGCCAGTGGCAAGATGAAGCTCTCGTACTGTCCCACGAGCACGAGGTAAACGAAGATCAACACCACAATGAAGATGTAGAGAGCTTCATTGCCACGAGCGACCTCGTCGATGGACAGACCGGCCCAGCCGATATCATAACCCCGAGGCAGCACCTCGGAGGCGACTTGCTGGATGGCCTTGATGGCATCACCACTGCTGTAACCTTCAGCGGGAGCGCCCTGGATGGAGGGCGCGGGGTAGGCATTGTAGCGGGTGATCTCGTTGAGGCCCTGGGTGGGCTTCATGGTCATGAAAGCGGAGTAAGGCACCATTTCACCGCGGTCATTGCCGACGTAAAGACCATCCAAGTCCGACGGCAGACGCCGATACTTGGGCTCGGCCTGAACGTAGAGTTTGAAAAAGCGGCCAAACTTGATGAAGCCCTGCTCATAGGTGCTTCCGATGAGAATGGAGAGGTTATCCATGGCTTCTTGAATGGTGACGCCTTTCTGCATGGCCACTTTGTTGTCGATGACCAACTCGTACTGCGGGTAGTTGGCACTGAAGAAGGTGAACAGACCGCGCAGTTCCTTGCGCTTGTGCAGCGCTTCCATGAACATCTCATTCACCTCTTGCAGGCGATCGTAGTCGCCGGTGTTGGTTTTATCCAGCAAGCGCAGGGAGAAACCACCAGCAGCTCCATAGCCAGGGACAGCAGGTGGCTCATAAAACTCTACATTGGCTCCGGCGATGTCTTTGCATTTGTGCTCCAGTTCTTCAATGATTTGAGGAGCCGTTAGCTTCCGTTCATCCCATTTTTTCAAGCTGATCAAGCAGGTTCCAGCGTTGGAACCGCGACCTTCCGTCAGCACCTCATAACCGGCCAGACCGGAGACGGACTCGACGCCCTCGATTTGATTGGCAATGTGCGATAGCTCCTGCGACTTGGCGTAGGTACGCTCCAAGGTCGAGCCGGGGGGCGTCTGAATGATGGCGTAGATCATGCCCTGATCCTCAGCGGGGATGAATCCGGCGGGCATGGTTTGGTTGATGGCGAAGATGCCGAAGGCGGCTCCACCGAGGATGCCGAGGGTGAGCCACCACTGCCGAACGATGAGTCGGAGCAATCCACCATACCAACTGGTGACCTTGTCGAACACGCGGTTGAAGGCATCCAGCACCCACTTGATGGGGCCACCTCGACGGTGATGATCGACGGGACGAAGAATCATCGCGCACAGCACTGGAGTCAG
>JAGRPD010000128.1 GCA_020439875.1 Verrucomicrobiales bacterium | reverse complement strand
GTGACAGATGCCCACACGACGGCGGCTTCGACCCTGATGCACCTTGAGCGGCTAATGCTGCACCACGGGCTGACGTCCTACGATGCTACCTACTTGGATCTGGCCTACCGACTTGATGTGCCGATTGCCACGCAGGACAAGGAAATGATTGCTGCTGCGAAATCGCTTAAGGTGGGTATTTTATAATTCAGTGTATGGCATTTCTCAGTTGCCTACGATTGGTCTGGCTGATTCTCCTGGGTCTGGTATGCCCTACGACAGGGAGTTTTGCTGCCGGTGTCCAGTATGATAGCGAAAACACGAGGTTCTTGCTATGAGGAGTGGGCTCCTGTCCTGACTGAGCGTTCAGCTTTGGTCCTGAGGCGGGATTGTGTGAGGCGCAGGGGGGAAGGTCTGTCAGTTGTGATGCTCAAGTGCGGTTGCGCCGGTGGTCGTGAGGGGGGACGGTGGGGTGCCGGCAACTGCTCGCGGGGGTGGGTGCGCTCACCTGTCTTTTTTCCCGCGCCTCGGAGGGCGTGCTGCCGGGTCCACTTTCCGGATGAAACGGTTAGACGACGCCGCAGGCTTCGAGGGCGTTGGCGACTTTGATGAATCCTCCGATGTTGGCTCCTTTGACGTAGTCGGGGCGGGGGCCGCCGTTTTGCCCGTAGGTGAGGCATTTTTGGTGGATGGTGTGCATGATGGTCTGGAGCTTGTCATCCACTTCGGGTAGCGCCCAGTAGATGCGCTGGGCGTTTTGTGTCTGCTCGAGGCCGGACACGGCGACACCCCCTGCGTTGGAGGCTTTTCCTGGGGCGTAGAGGATGTTGGAGCGCAGCAAGTGCTGGGCGTCGGCTTCGCAGGGCATATTGGCTCCCTCTGCGAGGGCGATGCAGCCGTTGTCGATCAGAGCCCGCGCTTCGTCGGCGTTGAGTTCGTTTTGAGTGGCGCTGGGAAAAGCGATCTGGGCGGGCACCTGCCAGGGACGGCCGGGGCTGAAGGTGCATTTGAAGTGATCTGCATACTCGCTGATGCGACCCCGACGCACTTCTTTGAGGTCCTTGATCCAGGCCAGCTTTTCGAGGTCGATGCCATCGGGGTCATGGATGAAGCCGCTGCTGTCACTCAGGGTGATGGGTTTGGCTCCGAGTTGGATGAGCTTTTCGGCGCAGTAGATGGCCACGTTGCCGGATCCGGAGATGATGGCGGTTTTGCCTTCGAGGCCCTGACCGGCGGATTTCAGCATTTCCCGCATGAAATAGACCGCGCCGTAGCCGGTGGCCTCGGTGCGGCCGACACTGCCGCCAAAGTCCACGCCTTTGCCGGTGATGGCTCCGGTGAAGGTGTGAGTGAGGCGTTTGTATTGACCGAAAAGATAACCCACCTCGCGCGCGCCGACGCCGATGTCGCCTGCGGGCACGTCGGTGTCGGGTCCGATGTAGTGATGCAGCTCGGTCATCAGGGCTTGGCAAAAGCGCATGACTTCGGCGGGGCTTTTGCCTTTGGGATTGAAGTTGGACCCGCCTTTGGCTCCTCCCATGGGCAGACCGGTGAGGCTGTTTTTGAAAATCTGCTCAAATCCGAGGAACTTCAGTATGCTCTCGGTCACGGAGGAATGGAAGCGCATGCCGCCTTTGTAGGGGCCGATGGCGTTGCTGAATTGGACCCGCCACGCGCGGTTGGCTCGGACATTGCCGGCGTCATCGGTCCAGCTCACGCGAAAGGAGATCACCCGATCGGGCTCGGTGAGGCGCTCGAGAAGGCACTGATCCCGATAGCGGGCGTGATCGGCGAGGAAGGGGAGTAGATCGGCGGCGACTTCCTGGACGGCTTGATGAAACTCTTTTTGACCGGGGTTGCGTTTGCGGAGGCCGGCCATGAATTGCCGGAGGGTGGGGCAGGATTCCATAGGGGATGAGGTGGGGACAATCTCAGTACGTCGCCGGTGGGGCGAACCGATGCGAGAATCGGAGTGTGAGGGTAAAGGCACGGCGGGAGGGAGAAAAAAGAGGTTTTTTGGAGAAAATGAGATTGCGTGTCAGTAACAGCTCGTTTATTGAGATCGCGTCTTGATTGCATCAAGGCTTCTCATTCATCCACCAACCTCATCCATCTCTCTTCTCTTCATGTCCCATCGTCCCTTCCTTTCTTTCTCCCATCGGTTCATTCCCGGTGGTGCTCTGGCTGCTGTGGCGGGCCTGACCGCTCTGATCAGCTTGTTTTTGCCGACCTCTGCGGAGGCCTACAACCGTCGTTTCGTTTACAGCTACGAAGCCGGGGGCATGCCGCAGGGCCTATTGGAGTTTGAGCCTTGGTTCACCTATAAAAATTACGGTGACGGGTTTGCCTGGGACTTTCGTTACGAACTCGAATATGCGGTGACGGATAACCTCATCATCGCCGCGTACCTGTCCGACTGGCGCTACTCGGATCGCAAGGGGAAGTCGGAGGCGGAGTGGAAGACGGCGGGGATGGAGGTGCTATACACGTTGTCGAATCCGACGGCGGACTGGATTGGTTCGGCGCTGTATGGGGAGTTTTTGATTGGGCCAGAGAAGTTTGCGCTGGAGGGCAAGGTGATCCTGAACAAAACCTGGGGGCCGCTCTCGGTGGTGTACAACGGCATTTTGGAAGCGGAATGGGAGGGCGAAGACTACTCGGAGCGGGTGGGTGTGATTGAGAACACGCTGGGAGCGAGTTATCAGTTCAACCCGAAATTTTTCGTTGGGGTGGAGGCTCTGCACGAAGTGGAGTTGGAGGATTGGTCCAATGCTGGGCAACACGGCATTTACGTGGGGCCGAATGTCTCCTATCGGACCAGCGGAGTGAACCAGCCGGGCAAGGGCTCGTTCTTTGCCACGGCTGCTCTGCTGTTTCAGGCGACCGATATCGATGACGAACCGGAGTCGCAGGTGCGCTTGATTTTTGGTTACTTCTTTTGATCGCTGCCGATGAATTTGAAGCGTTTTTGGATTCTGTGGGGGGCGCCAGCTTTGCTGCTGGCGTCCTGTGCGTCCTGGTCGCTGGACTACATTGCGCCGCCGGTGGCGAAGGAGGACACGGCTCTGTGGCGCGGGCGGCGGGTGTATTTGATCGACTGCACGCGATGCCACTCTGCTGAGCCGGTGTCGGACTACACGCGGGCGGAGTGGCGGGACATCATGCCGGAGATGATCAAGGACTCTCGCCTCACGGATGAGGAGGCGCGGGCGGTGACGGCGTATGTGATGCGCTTTGCCCGGGCTGAAGGTGGAGGTGGGGCGGTGGTTAAAAATTGACCAAACCGCCGATGTTGGCTTCCCAGACGCCGTTGCCGGTGTTGAGGGCGCGTCCGTTGGAGTCGTAACGCAGCTCGGCGTACAGCAGGGCGTCCTCGCTGAGATAATACTGCGCGCCGGCGGCGGCGGTGTGCTCGAGGGTGGCGTCATCCACGGCGTAATAGACGCCGGCTTGGATGTAGCCGGCCCACTGGTCATTGAGGCGCTTGCGGATCGTCATGCGCAGGCCGTGGCGATGGGTGAGGGGGTCCACGAGGGAGTCGAGCACATCGCGGTCGAGGCTGGCGGGGATGGCGCGGCGTACTTCCTGATCGGCGGCGAGGGCGGAGCGGACTTCTTCTTGAGGGACAAGGGCGCGGCGGATCTCGTTGCGCACGGCGGCGGGGAGGTTGGAGGTGCGGTAGCGGGAGTATTCCAGGGTGTAACCGACGGAAATTTCTGGCCGCTTGTAGGTTTCGGTTTGGAGGATGTAATCGATGGCTCCAACGAAGCCGTAACCGGTGCCGAGAGAGTCTCCCGAAACATTGAGCCAGCTGTGAAAGGCCTCGGCATCGACCAACCAACGGTCGTTGATTTGCCCACTGAGGCGGGTGTAAGCGCGGTTCTCGCGGCCATTGAGGACGCCGATGGAGCCGCTAGTGGAACTGCGGGCGTTGCCGAGGAAGCCGACGGACCAATTGAGGCCGGGATTGGGTAGTAGGCCGACCTCGACGCCGTAGAGGATGCCATCCGGCTGGCCGCCGATGGTGGCGGAGGCGTAATGGCCGCCGGGCAGGGCGCGGCGGACGGTGACGCCCGCTTCGAAGCGGTTGCTGCGCAGGCGGGAGAGGTAGGTGGCTTCGGAGTTGAGCCAGAAGGATTCATTGAGAGCGAAGGCGCTGAATTGCCAACCGTCATTCCAGGCGGTGGAGAAGGTGCTTTGAGCGACGAGTTGATTGCCTTCGAAGTCGTTTTGGAAGGTGAGATCTGCGGTCAACGTGGGGGTGAGGAGATTGTGCAGGTCGCGCCGGTTCCAGCGGGCATCGAGCAGGTCATCCTTGCTGTAGCCGGGTTGTTCGAGGATCTCGGTGAAGAGGACCTCGGCTTCGGCGTAGCGACCGCGGCGGTAGGTGGCGGTGGCGAGGGCGTTTTGACCAGGGAAAGGCTGTGCGCCGGGGTAGCGGGTGGTTTTGAGCATGGCCAGAGATTGGCGGGCTTCTTCGACGCGGTTGAAGGCTAGCTCGACCTCGGCGCGGTAGAGGGCGACTTCGATGCTGTTGGGGGCCTCGCTTTCCAACTGCTGGAGAATGACGCGGGCGCGGCGGCGGTTGCCATCTTGTAGGGCGAGGAAGCCCTGCTCCAACAACTCGGTGCGGCCAATTTCGACGAGCTTCACCACGGCGGCTTCGCGCATGAAGGGGTCCTGGCGGGGATCATTGATGATGGCGTGAACGGCGGCGCGAGCGGCATCGAACTCTTTGCGTTCGAGATGGACGTCGGCGAGGGCATCGAGCTGGGTGAAGGGCAGGCCTTGGGATTCGGCTTGGCTGCGGGCGCTTTGCAGGAGGAGGAGAGCTTCGTCGGGCTGGCCGGTTTTGGCGAGGTAGATGGCGCGATAACCGAGGAGGTCGGGGTGGTTGGGGAAATCGCGCTCGAGATTCTCCAAAGTGGCGCGGCCCCGGGCATAGTCGGCACGTTCGAGGCCAGCGAGGCCGTTTTCGATCTCTCTGCCGACGTGGATTTCGACGAGCATGGTTTCAGCGTCGAGGCGGGTGGCGGGATCGAAGGCGGGATTGCGCTGGATTTGCTGGAAGAGGCCGATGGCGGTGTCCCACAGGCGGGCGGCGTGGTAGGCGTGGGCGAGGGTGGGGAGGTAGGGCCATTGAGGGGGATCGCCCGCCTTGCTGCGCAGACCTTCGAGAAAGGTGATCACCTCGGGATAGCGGCGGGCGCGATCGAGGGCTTCGATGTAAAAGGTGATGGCCTCATAGACGTCGGGATGAGCGTCGAGGTAGTTTTTGGCGAGGCGAACCAGCTCGGTGTAATCGGAGCCAGCGCGGTGGCGCAGGGCTTCGGTCTGCTGACGGCGGCGCAATCCGGGCAGGAGGTTGGCGGCCTCTTGCCGTGCCTCGGCCCCGTAGCGTTCGTCGTTGGCGATTTCTTGGTAGGCGGCGATGGATTTTTCGAAATCGCCCGCTTCTGCGAGGGCGTATCCGAGGTCATCGAGGAAGGGGAAATACTGACCGCTGAACTGGTGGCGGCGCAGGGCCTCGAGCACCCGGACGCCTTCCTGGGGACGGCCTTCGGTGATGAGGGAGATGGCATAAATCGGGACCGAGTCGATGTCTTCCACCTTTTCCCCTGCGAGAACGCGGCGACCGAGATCGTCGAGGTAACCGACGGGCCGCATCTCTTCCTCGGGGGCGAGCACGGTGAGGACGCGCAGGGCTTCGGCGTTGCCGGGGTCGCGGCTGAGGATGGCGCGGACCAGGACGTCCATCATGGCAGGGTTGTCGAGTTTCTCATAAATCTGCATGAGTTCGATGAGCCGCTCCAGGGGGAGGGTGGGGACGGAACGGAGGACGCGCAGTTCTTGATCGCTGAAAGCGGCGGGTTTTTTGACCTCGATCTCTTCATCTTCATCCTCGATGCTGCTGGGGAGGAGAGCGGCCAAGGAGGGGAGGTCCTGAGCGGGCGCGGACGCGGGTGAGGCGGCGAGGCTGAGGGCCAAGACAACCAGCAGGCGGAGGAGCGGGAGAGGTTTCATGGAGAGAGGGCAGCGGTTGAGGGTCGCTTAGGGAGTGGCGGGAGGAGGACTGGCGGGCGAAGAATACGCGGTGTCGGGAAGCTCGGCGGTGAGGAGGGCGAGGGAGTAATTGTAGGCGCGGCGGGCGTCTTCATCGCGACCGAGTTCCTCAAACAATTCTCCCAAAAACATCCACTCTTTGGCGGTGGCGCGGGGGTTGTTTTGCAGGTAGGCGGTCATCAGGCGGGCGGCTTCATCGTCGGCGGCGATGGAGTGCCGACCTTCAGCGAGGAGGCGGTAGGTGTCGCGATTCTCGGGGATGGAGGCGAGGATGGACTCGGCCTGAGTGGAGTCACCGCAGAGGTAGAGCAGGACGGCGAGATCGATCTGGGAACCGATGGGAAGGTGGAAGCGACTGGCGGCGTCTTCACCGATGAAGGCGAGGATTTCGGAGGGGCGGCCGACGTCGGGAGCGAGGGAGAGAGCGAGGGTGAGGGCCTCGAAATCGGAGCGCAGGTTGGGGTCTTCCTGGAGAGCGAGGAGGGCCTCCTCATGGCGCTGCTGGTCGATGAGCGCGGAGGCGAGGCCGATGCGAAGTTGGCGGCTGTGGGGATGACATTGTAGGCCGTCGGCGAAGGCAGTGGTGATGATGTTGGTGTCTTCGAGATACGTCGCGGCATCGGCGAGGTCGAGGTACTGCTCGACGCTCGGCTGCGGCGTGTGCTGGATTTGCAACTGCAGGGCGTGATGCAGACGCGGGTGATCATCGAGGGACTCGGCGAGCAGGGCGTAATTTTCCAGGGTGGCGTGATCGTGCGCGGTGACGGGGAGATGGGCGTAGAGGTCCAGGGCGTCGGCGTAGCGGGCTTGGCGGATGCGGGCTTCGGCGAGTTTTTTGATGGCGGGAGCATCGTGGGGAAAATGCTTCACCAGGGCGGCGAAGGCGTCGGCGGAATCGTCCTCGCGGCCCATGTCCTGCAGCAGGTTGGCGTAGTCGAAGAGGGAGTCATGATCGGCGGGATGGTCCTGCAGCCAGCGCTGCAGGAGTGGTTCTGCGGCCTCGTCATGACCGAGGGCGGCCTCCAGTCGAGCGAGAGCGGGCAGAAGATCGGGCCGCTGACGCAGGAGTTCGGGGTGATTCAGGAGGGGGGCGGTATCCTGGGCGCGACCGAGGAAATCGGTGAGGGCGATGCAGCGATCGATGGAGGCGGATTCTCCGAGGGCGGCGAGCCGGTAATGCAGGTCGAAGGCGGTCTCGAAGCGGGAATTCCAGTCGGCGATTTGAGCGAGGCGCAGCAGGTGGCGGCGGTAGTTTTGCAGGGTATCCGGATGCTCCCGATGCGCGGTGATGAGAGCCTCTGGGGTGAGGGTGGACTCAGGCATGGCGGCGAGGAAACGCTCCAGCCAGGGCAGCATGTCCTGGGTGCGGGTGGATTGCAGGGCGAGCGTGCAGGCGTCTTCGAGATCGGCTTCGGGCAAAGGGGCATCGGCAGGCAGCTGACCAAAGGCCCAGAGGCGAGCGTCGAGGGCGAGGCTGGGGGAGCCGCCTTCGAGGGCCATTTGGGCGCAGAGATGAGCCAGCTCCAGGATCTCGGTGGAGGGGGTGACGGTGGGGCTGGTGTGGCCGACGCGATGCAGCCAGAGCAGCACTTTTTCTGCGCCGGTGAGGGATTGCTGGCTCCAGCGGTGGGCATCGGCCATGGCGCGCACGGTGGTGGCGGTGCTGCTGGGCTGCTCTGCGGCGGTGGAGAGGATGGAGGCGGCGAGGTCGGGGTTTTCCGTGGCGAGAGCGTTGCCAGCGAGCAGGCGGGAGAGATCCTGCTGCTGGGTGGCGGAAAGCCGGTGCAGGTGGGGCTGGATGATGGCCCAGGCTTCGGCGGGTGGCAGCACGTCCACGTAGCGCACCGCATTGAGCATGAGGCTGTGGATGTAGGTGTTGTAGGCGGGGGCGCGGTTGTCGGTGAAGACGGCGCGCAATTGCTCGCGGGGAGTCAGGCGCAGCAGGTGGGTGAGGTAGTTGAGGTCCTCGGGGGAAAGATGGCGGAAGGTGGCGGGGTCCGCGCCCAGCAGGCCACTCTGCAACTCACTGGCGAGGAGGTCCCGCAGGCGGGCGAATTGCTGATCTCGAAACATCCGGTCCACCAGCTCATCCTGGCGGGGGATGAGCAGCCAGGCCACGCCCACGCAGACCAGCATCATGACGAGCAGGCCCGAGTAGGGGAAGACGCGGGGTGGGGGTTGGTTAATTTCGGGCGGCATGAGAGGATGGGGACACATCCACCGCGAAGGTGGTGGATCCAGCGCTGGTCAGAGTGAGGAAACCGTGGTCGTCGGCGCGCAGTGAAGTCGGGCGTTGATTGATCCGAACTTGGCAAGCCGAGCCGGGGGAGATGCCTGCTAGGCGGGTGACGGCCTCGCCCCAGGCGTGGGTTTGAAACTCGACGTGGCCCGGCGCACCCTGGCTCCAGTGGGAAATTTCCGCCGTGGAATCCGCGAGCCGCAGGCTCGGGGTGGGTGTGGCGTCGGGGGCCAGCAGCTTGAGCTGGATGCGGGCGCGGCCGTCGGTGTGGATGAGGAGGGCGTCTGCCACGCGGGTCCATCCGGTGATGCCGACACTGCTGGCGAGGTCGGGATTTGGCGATGCGGCGGGCAGGCGGAAGCAACGGCAATCTCCGGCGTTGGTGAGCAGCCAGTTCTGGTGCCCTAGCTGGTGGCAGCGGGTGCGGTACGCATCGCGCACGATGCGGGCGTAGTTCGTGGCGGTGACGGGATGCAGGGGCTGCTCCACGCACCAGTCCAGGATCTTGTGCAAGGCGTGCAGGGCGGAGGCGGAGCTGGCGCTGTAGAAGTGGTAATAGACGTTCACCGGCTTCGTGCGGCGCGGTGTTTCGGTGCGCTCAAAGGTATCCACCACATCCGCGAAACCTCCGTAAAAAGGGCCATTCCAGCCGTTGGTGTACATGAACTCGTTCTGATTGGCGGCGTGGATTTGCAACTCCTCTCCCCAGGGCATGACTCGCGGTGCGACACCGGCGGTGCCAGGGTAGAGGCGGCTGACGATGGTGTTGCCGCCGTTCATGTTTTCGATGCCTAGCTGGCGGCAGGCACGTAGGGCAGCCACGCCGGGGCGGCAATTGCCGGACCAGAGCATGAGTTCGACACGTTTTTCTGGCGGCAGCAGCTCGTTGTTGATGTAGGCGATGGAGCCTTGGATCTCGCGCTGAGGATCGACCTGGGTGTACTTGGCGCGCAGCTTCAGCGGCATGAAGGGCTCGTCATAAATGCCGGGATTCGGATCATCGGCATCCCATTGATAGGGGTGGCTGAAGGAGTGAGAGGCGGCCTGTACCTGAGGCAGCGCGAAGATTTCCCGCGCCAGCTGTTGGATCTCGGGGATATCACCATCCTCGATGCCGATGGCCAACCCGCGAATGTCGGCCTCGACGATCGAGACGGTCACGGGAAAGCGGTAGCGCTGGAGGATCTCGTCGCGGATCAGTCGGGCGCAGAAGGGATGGCCAGGAAAATCTCCGCGTGAGGCGAAGCCGTCGCCATCGATGTGGGTGTAAAACAGGCGGCGTCCGTCGCGGGTGGTAGCGTCGGGCGCGGGGATGGCGGCGGAGTCGGATCCGAGCAGCTCGCTCAGCAATCGCGTGGGATCGACGTAGAACAGGTAGTTGTCGGCAGAGGCGCGCAGGATGATGCAGGGCTCCATCCACATGCCGCCCCAGTCGGCCAAAAAGACGGGATGGTAACGGGCGGCGGTGCCATCCTCCGCGATGCCGCGCATGTCCACCCACACCCGCGCGTCTTCGGGAGCGGTGAGATCGCGAAACTCCGTGCTGCGGGGCACGATGGGGCTTTCGAAGCCGGTGACTTCGGGTTCGGTTTTGACGATTTCCACCTGTCGCATGCGATGCACGGGATTGAGGCTGCCACCGAGGTGAAAGGCATCCGCCACGAGGTGAGCGGCGTCATCCCGCTGGAAGGGGAAGCTGCCGGTAAAAAGCACGGGAACGCCGGATTCGCGCTGCTGGATGAGCCACTGCGCGAGCGGCAATTCCAAACGCGCGGGGATGTCCATTTCGGCGTCCAGCAAGACGGCGGCGTAGGTGTCGGTGCCGGCGGGCGGCAGCGGTATGCCGCGTCCAATGTCGAAGTAGTCCGCCTCGTAACCCAGGATTTCCAGCGGCGTTTGAAAAAGCTCAGCGGTCATCGTTTCCACCGGCCAGGTGGCGTGTTTTTCCGCCGCTTCAGGATCCCAACCAAACAGCACCAGCACGCGACGGCTCACCTCGCGCAAGGGGGCGATGGATAATCCGGGGCGACCGGGAGGTGTGATGAAAAAATCGATGCCCGCATCCACGAGCGGCTGGGTGAGAGCCTCGACAGGCTGATCCCGCCGGGCGAACTCGACGGCGTAAATCGGCTTGGACTCGCGCCCGCGCCAGGTTTGCAGAGCTTGCAGTCTCGCGGCGGCTTCGGCTTCTGGAAGGCGGGAGCCATCGGCCTCGTAGGTGGTGACGCCGACGATGAGAAAGGCCTGCCACGGCAGCTGCGCCAACCAAGGTGGAAGTTCGGGTGCCGCCAGTTCCAAGGCGAGCCGAGCATCGGGGTGATCGGCACGCCATTGCTCCAGGCATTGAAGGGCGGCTTTCTGGGCGGATTCCTCGTTCAGCGAATCCCAGCCTGCGAGCATCAGACCGTCAGCCGGCTGCTCCAGGGCACGATCCAGGCGCGCCTGCATTTGGCTCGACCACTCGGAAGAGGTAGGATCGGCTGAGAGGGCGGTGTTTTCTTCCAGCGTCAACCGCCGCCAGATTTGCGGAGAGATATCGGATCGCTCACCCTGCAAGTCAGCCTCGGCGGGGAGAACGGCCGTTTTGTAGGGCGTCAATTCCGCATGATGGAGGTGCGTCGCGGAGGTCAGGAATAGCGGAGCCTGCGGCGAGTCGGGGATTTTTTCAGCGGCAAGGAGGTGACCGTGGGTGAAGCAAAGGACGGCCAGGATGTTGGCCCAAGTAGAAAATCGGGAAGCCCAAAGTTTTTGCGATTCGTTTTGTCCCTTGGAGCATGAAGCAGGCCGCAGGAGCAATCGAGGGAGGTGCACGGGAGTTTCTTTTTTGGGAATTTTCTCAAGTTTACAAACCGAAGTTGGGAATCAAAGTCAAAACCCGCGCACAAGTGATGTTTGCCTCCTTCTTAGAATCTGAAAATTATAGATTCAAGCAAAAACACCGTGGGTTGCAGAATACAGGTGAACTTGACGGCTGAAGGGATGGCGACATTGATGGGCGATGCGATTTTTGGCTCCACAATGGATGCCGCTGGCTTGGCTGCTGGTTTTTCCCATCGTGCTGTATCTTTTCCGGAGACAGGCGCGGCGGGTGCCGGTCAGTACGCTGCTTTTTTTTCAAACGCTGGCCCGCGAGCATCGGGAGACGGCGTGGCTGCGGCATGTGAAGCGTTGGCTCTCGCTGCTGCTCACGCTGCTGGTGCTGCTGGTGCTGCTGCTGGCACTGCTGCGGCCGGTGGGTGATGCGGGGGAGGGGGCGGCGGCGGTGGTGTTGGTGGTGGATCGCTCGGCCTCGATGGGGGCGGGACGGGAGGTGGAGGAGCAGCCGTTGGTGCGGTTGAAGCGGCGCATGCTGACCGCACTGGCGCAGCGGCCGGAGGTGCCGGTGACTTTGGTGGCGTTCGATGCGCGGGCCGTGGTGCTGCGCACGCGGTTGTCGGGCGGGGTGGAGCTGGCGCGGGCGCTGGAGGAGGTACAGCCGCTGGCGGTGGAGGGAGAGGCGGCTTTGGCGGAAGATTTGGCGGGGCGTCTGGCGGGTCTGGAGGAGGGGACGGAGATTTGGTGGGCCTCCGATAGGGAACCGGATGCCGCCTGGACGGAGGCGATGCGGGAAGCGGGCACGCCGGTGCGGACGTGGGTGGAGGCTCTGGCGCGACCGATGAACCTGGGCTTGCAGGCTTTTCAACTGCGACCTCTGCCGCTGGCGCGTGGGCAATGGGAGGGCTTTGCCCGCGTCGTGGCGGCGGCCAGCAATGCGGCGGCGATGGAGGCGGAGGTGGAGATTCGGGTGGCGGGTCGGCTGGCGCAGTTGCGTCAGGTGCGGCTGGAGCCGGGTGGCGCAGCGACTCTACAATTCCCGGTGGAAGCTCAGCCAGGGCAGCCGGTAACGCTGCATCTGACGGCGGCAGAGGACGTGCTAGCCGCCGACGATGGAGTGGCGGAGTGGATGCCGCAGCAGGCTCCGCTGCGGGTGGGCTGGGTGGTGGGGGAGGATCCGGATCCCTTTGTGGAGACGGCGCTGAAGGCACTGACCGAGCAGGGCCAGCTCGAGCCCTGGCGGGTGCCAGCGGCGGAGTGGCCGCCTCAGGTGCAGCCGGATGTGTGGCTGTGGGAAAACTGGGTGCCGCCTGCGGAGTCCTGGCCGTCGGCTCCGCTCATTCTGCTCAATCCGCCGGAGTTGACGCAGCCTTTCCCCGTGCGGCGGTTGCCAAAGGGATTGCCGGAACCGGTGGTCCGATCGGTGGGGGTCGATCATCCGGTCGTCGGTCGAGTGTCCACTCAGCGTCTGGCCGTGACACGGACGGCCAGCCTCCATTTGCCTGCCAGTTTGGAGCCCCTCTGGATCGCGGGTGGTGAGCCGCTGCTAGCGGCGGGAGAGTGGCAGGGGCGACGCATGGTGGTGGCCCCGTTTTCCGTGGCAGCCTCTGAACAGCTCGCTCTAGAGCCTGCTTTTCCGGTGCTGCTGGGCAATGCCTTGTTTTGGTGCGGGGAAGATCCTCAGCTGGGACGCGGGGTCGCTGTGGTGCCGACGGGGACCGCGCAGTGGCGATCTGCGGGACGGTGGTTGGGCTGGACGGGGCGAGACTTTGTGGAGGAGGTGGTGGGGGAGGCGGCCTGGGTGCGCTGGGAGCGACCTGGCGCGTGGCTGCCGGAGAAGGGTGCGCCCGCAGTGGTGCGGCTGGCGTCGGGGGCGGAGTCAGACTTGCCGATGGCGGCGGCGGGAGGCGAGGTGGAGACTGCGGCTGCGGGGGCGAGCTGGCTGCCGCGGCTGCCGGGGGTATGGACTTGGTCGCGCCTGCTGCTGCTGGCGGGGTTGGGATTGCTGCTGCTGGAGAGCTGGCTCTGCCACCGCCACGCGGTTTATTGATTCGGGCCAGCGCGATCCGCTCAGGCTTTGATGCCGTGACGCTTGAGGATGCGTTGCGCGGCCGTGGCTCCCATGCGCATGGCAGAGTGCATGTTGGGATACTTGAAGCCACCTTGACGGCCGGTGGATTGCAGGTTGGGAATTTGATCCACCCAATCCTGCAGCGCCTTCAAATGCGGCTCAAACCCCAGGGCAAAGATGGGATACCCCGTCTCACCCCGCAGCAGATGCGTCTCCACGATGTCTTCGCGGCGGCAGATGTTTTCCTGCTCCAGATCGGTGAAAATCTGCGCCTTCGCCGCGTCCGTTCCGCGCCATTTTTCATCGCCAATCTCGCAAGTCGTTTCAACGATGAGCACGGTGTGATCGGCGGGTTCGACGGTGAGCCCAGCGTTTTTGGGTTCGCCCACGCGGTGGAAGGCGCGGTCCCGATAGTAGATGTAGAGGGCATCGATGCAGCGCTCCTTTTTCACCAGCAATCCGTAGATGGAGATGGGCTTGAAGCGCAGGCTACCAGCGGCCTCCTGCACACTCAGAGGAGGCGGGGGCTCGGTGCGAGAGGCCAGCCAGGGGATAGGGATGGTGGAGATGCATTCGTCGCACTCCAACTGGTGGGTGGTGCCGTCCTTGAGGTACTCAACGGCGTGCACGCGACCATCGCGGGTCAGGATGCGGGTGACTTCCGCTTCCTGGATGACGCTGCCGCCCGCCTGGGTGATCGCGCCCGAGATGGCTCTGGGCATGGCTTCGGCCCCGGTGCGGGAGTAGTGCAGGGTCTCCTCCAGCAGCGCGCTGTCCACGGCGCGCACGGATTTGTCTTTGATGCCGAATTTCCCAAGGGCTTTTTTCAAAACATCCACCGCGCTGAGGCGGGGCATTTTGGTGGTGATGAAGGTGGCGCTCAGCTCCCGGGGGTGGATGCCCCAGTAGCGATGGGTGAAGTCGCGGAAAAAGAACTCGTACAGCGGAGAACCGTAGAGCTGGATCAGGGCTTCCTCGGCATTGACGGGCGTCCAGGGCACCAGGTACTGGCGGATCTGGGCGTAGAACAGGCCCATCGTGTAGAAGGCGAGCGTGGCCGGTGGGATGCCACGGATCATGTCCTGAAACTGCAGTGGGTAGCGGTAAAAAGCTCCGGCCCAGCGGATCTTGGCATCGAGCTGCACGGGGATGCTCTCGGCTCCCATCAGTCCCATGATGTCTTCGTAGATCTCCTGATCAAACTCATGCAGCATGTGGCAGCCCATGTCATACCAGTTGCCAGCGCGCTCGTGAGAGGTGGCCAGACCGCCGGGGCGGGTGCCTTTATCCAGCAGCGTGACCGAGAGGCCCGCGCGGGATAAGACACGGGCGGCGTAGAGACCACAGGGGCCTCCGCCGAGGATGGCGACACGAGGAGAGGGAGAACTCATGGAGGAATCGGGAGGCGACCCATAGCGGCGCAATGCTACCGGCGTCAAGCCCTGAACCACCGGGGGAATGGCCCGCCGGGGCAGCGTTAGCGGGGGCTGATCAACGGCTTTTGCTGTTCCCACAGCTCGGTCATGCGATTCGCAGGAATCTCCACGTCTTCCCAGACAAGAGGCTGGTCTTTGGCCACCGCGCGTCGCATCACGGGACGCTCGGGTTGTCCTTCGATGTCCAGCACACCCTGAGGCACATGCTGAGCGGCGTCAGCCGCCACGGCGTCATCGATGAGGCCATAAACTTCGTCGCCACCGATGGCGTGATGGATGGTGTCGCCTGGCTGCAGATCTCGTTTGGCGTAGGCAAAGGTGTCCGTCACTCGGCCAGCGCGCATGTTGAGCACGGGCTTGCCATACAGAGCAGCCAGCGCGATCGCGCGGGGTGTCTCCAGGTGGCAGAGGTGGTAGGGTCGCAGGAACAGGTAGTAGGGGTGCTTGTTGGTGACCTTGTAGTAGTTCAGGTAGCCCTGCTGGAACTCGCTGTCGCAACGTCCCACCACATACACGCCGCCGCCGTGTTCTTTGGCTCCCAGGATGTAATCCACCCGGCCCTGGCCGTTGTATTGATCGAAGTCGAACAGGTCCATCACCTCTTGCGCCTTGGTGGCACGAGGGCCCTGCATGCCAGGCACCAGGGGTTTCAAACCGTACTCGTTGGCGATGACGCTCATCTCGATGTTGAGTTTGGAGCCATCGGTGTAGGCCAGGCATTGCACGGTGGAGAGACCCAGCTGTTTGGCGATCGGGGCGATGCCTTCCAGCGTCTGGTGGCGATCCAGGAAGCCCTTCATGTTGCCGGCCTGCACGATGTCAAAGCCCCACATCTCGATCTCCTCCATCATCCGGGCCAGCACGCCGTGCTGATCTCCCGCGTCGCTGGTGACGATGACGCCCTGCTTGGCCGCCGCATCCCGCAGCAGGTATCCGAGGATGGCATCCACCTCGGCGTTCATCAGCACGCAGTGGGCTTTGCGCTCAATCGCTGCCATGCAGTAATCATAGGCGGCGATGATCGAGTTGGTCGCTTCCACGAAAACATCGCACGGGATCGATTCATCTCGCAGGGCCGCGAGACCATCAGTCAGGATGCGAGTCGGTTTTCCATAGACTTCGGCACCCTTGCGGGCCACGGCTTCATTTTGGTCCGCCACAAAAGAGAGCCGCATGCCAGGCGTGATTCCAATTTGGTGGGCAATACCCTGGCCCATGGCTCCTAGGCCGATCAGGCCGACGTGAATGGGGCGGTCTTCTTTTTCGCGGAGTTTGAGTTCTTGAAGCATGAGAGAGGAAAGGCAGAGCCCGTGCCCAGGAAAGGACGGGTTCGGGGAAAGTCAAGGTTCAGGCGGGAGGAGGTCAGGGATCGCATCCCTGAAGGATGCAAATTCATGTCTGCGAATTTTCGATGGGATGCCCCGTTTGTCAATATCCCCTGACTGAAGGGGATGGGGGGAAATCGTCGCTTGCCTCGTCGTCCGGTATCATCCGATGCAGGAGAGCCGCTGCCAGGGCGTGGAACGAGGATTTTTTAGGGGATGGCGCATCCCCCAAAAGTGGGGGGGACTTTTGGGGTTTCCGTTTTTTGTGAATTGAACTATAAAGGGATCTCCACTGTCTCACACTGCCATGTTTTCTGTCTCCCTCGCTCGTTCTGAGCGACCTTCCTACCTTCGTTCGTTTTCGTTCGTCCTGCTCCTTGCTGCCCTGGTTCCTATTTTGATGCCGAGTCGTGTGTTGGCGGTCGATATCGGCGGTTCGACGTTTTCGGCGGATACCACGCTGACGAGTGGAGACACCTGGACGGTAGGCAATGTCACCATCAATGGCGGGGTGACGGTCACCGTGCCGGGAGCGGCGACGGTGATGATGAATTCCGGTGCCAACGTCAACTTAAGTGGACTGGGAACGCTGGCGATCGATGCAACGGGTCTGTTTCAGCACGCCACCACCACCAGTGGGGACAACATCGTCGTGACGGATGCAGGTTCCATTTTGAACAACGGCACCTATGAGTTTACGACGGGCGGCGACATTCAATTGAAGGGATCGGGATCCACCTTTTACAACAACGGGCTGCTGACGAAAACCGGGATCAACGCGTCATCCAACGATCCTTCGCACATTTTTCCCAACAGCACGTCCTCGGGCGGGACGTTCATCAACACGGGCGACATCACGGTCACGGCGGGGCACCTGAACATTGCGGGTGGGAGTTCGACGGGAGGAAATTTCACCACCACTTCAGGAGCAATGTTGAGTTTCTCGGGTCGCTGGTCCGAACTCACGGGGGTGGCAGACAACTCAGCGGGTGGCTTCATCGGCACCTCGGCGCAGGATCCAGCGGGGACGACGGGAGCGCGATTTGAGGCGGCGGCAGCGACCACGGTGTTGAATGTGACCGGCACCGGACTGGTGCTGGGTACGGGCGCAGTGGATGTGCACGGCAATGTGTTGCAAAACCAGGGGCTGCTCGTCATCGGGTCCAGTCAGAACCCTGAGATTGTGGACTTGTTTGGCGGGGGCACGTTTGTCAACGCTTCTGGAGGCACGGTGCTGCTGGATAAAGGCAGTCTCACCCTCACCGCAACGGGGCTGACCAACGAGGGCACTCTGACGCTCAACGATGGCGAAACGGGTGTGACGGACATTGTCACCATCAATGGCCCCAATGCCATCACCAACGTGACGGGTGGCGTCGTCAACTTGGAAGACGGCAATTTGGTGCTCAATACGGCACTCACCAACGAAGGTACCATGGTGCTCAACGCTGGTACCACCTCCACGACGCGGGTATTGATCTCTGGAACTACGCCTTTGACGAACTCTGCGACGG
>JAGRPD010000127.1 GCA_020439875.1 Verrucomicrobiales bacterium | reverse complement strand
TCGATGTGTGCGAGGCGTTCCGGCAGCACCCTGTCTGGCAGACCCTGGGTTTACCGCCGGAAAGCCGCCCCTTCCACGATGCCTTCTGGCCCCGCCTGCGCCAGGCCGACTTCGCCCGCCGCCGCGCCTTCGACTGGCGTCTCGCCCTCAGCCTCCTTCAACAAGGTGTTACCGAGTTCGCCACTGTGAACCCGAAAGACTTCGAGGACTTTGGGTTTGAGAGGGTGTGGAGTCCCATCTAAGATTGAACCTATGGCCCGCAAAGCATCCAGCAAATTAGCGAAAGACTCCACCGCCAATCTCGGCTTCGAGGCCAAGCTCTGGCTCGCCGCTGACAAGCTGCGGAACAACATGGACGCGGCGGAGCCGAGCGGAGCGAGACAGACTGCCACAGGCAGCCCGCAGGGCAAGCGCGGGGGCGCGAGTCAATACAAGCACGTCGTCCTCGGGCTCATCTTCCTCAGCCGAGCGGAGCGAGACAGATCACCAAAGGTGACCCGAAGGGCGAGCAGGGGGCTGCGGGTCAAATACATCTCCGACAGCTTCGAGGAACACCACGTGGACAAGGGAGAAGTAGGAATGCAGAAGGATGGGGAGAATGATGAAGGAAGAAAACGACCTCAAGCACCGCACCAAGCAGTTCGCGCTGCGAGTCATCCGCCTGTTCGGAAATCTGTCGAAATCGACGGAGGCTCAGGTGCTGGGCAAACAACTGCTCCGCTCGGGAACATCCGTCGGTGCGAACTATCGGGAAGCTCATCGCGGGCGAAGCAAAGCCGAGTTCATCGCCAAATGTGGCGACTCGCTGCGGGAACTGGAGGAGCCGGCGTATTGGCTGGAGCTGCTCGTCGATGGAGAAATCGTTCCAGCGGCCAAGCTGCAACCGCTCCTTGCCGAGTGCGACGAACTGACCGCCATCTTCGTCACGATCATCAAAAAGGCGCGCGACGGTGGAAGTCAGAAGGCAGAATGATAAAGGAAGCCCTTCTTCCACTTCTTCATTCATCATTCCTATTTCCCACTTTCCCCGTCCTCGCCAATGGCAGCATGTCCTCCAACCAGTCCGGCGAAGGCGACATCCGCCGCGCCCTCATCGAAGCCGACCTCGTGGACTGCATGGTCGCACTCCCCGGCCAGCTCTTCAGGAAATTTGGAATGAACTAACCTATGAACTACTGGCTCGACCTCTTCACTGGCACTACTTGGAACGAGTTTCAAAAATCCGGTTCAACCATCTCCGGCTTCCGCAAAAGAATGCGCAACGCCGCGGCGAAAGTGCAACCCGGTGACATCCTCGTCTGCTACCTAACTGGAGTCATGCGCTGGGTGGGCGCGTTGGAAGTTGTGCGAGCGACTGATGACCGGTCGAAGATATGGAGTGACGAGGATTTTCCAATTCGCTTCGAGGTAAAGCCGCTCATCCAACTCCATCCAGAACACGGTGTCCCGATGTTGGAGCTTGAAGGAAAAGTTGCCTTCTACACCGGCCCCAAAGACAGAGGCAAATTCAAGGCATTCGTCCGCTCAAGCCCGAACCGGTTCACGAATCCCAAGGACGGCGAACTTATCCTCTCCCTTCTCAAACAGGCGCAAACCTCGCCAGTGGCGCGTCCCGTTGACCCGAAAAAGCTCGCACGGAAGCCCCTCTACACCGCCGAGCAAAAGAAAGGGAAAACGACGGTTGCAACCAAGGTCAGCGTGCCTGACTCCGAAGAGCCAGAAGAGCAGACAGGCAAGTCGACAGCAATGACTGAGCAGGAGGCGACCGCAACGACACGCCACACCGAGATTCAATACAACCTCCTCGCCTTGGGCGTGGACATGGGCTTCGACCTATGGGTTGCTCGCAATGACCGCTCCAAGAAATGGCAGGGAAAGACGCTCGGAGAACTTCCGCGCATGGTGTCCGAATTGCCCACCCAATTCAACGAAGCGACCAACCGCACCATCGAGTTGATTGATGTGCTCTGGCTCAAAGGCAACTCCATCGTCGCCGCCTTCGAAGTCGAATGCACCACGGCGGTTTACTCTGGCCTCCTGCGCATGAGCGACCTCCTAGCTTTGCAGCCGAACCTCGAAATCAATTTGTTCCTCGTCGCCCCGGATGAACGACAGGACAAGGTCGAGCAGGAGATTCTGCGCCCTACGTTCGCTCTCCGCGAAAAGCCGCTCGCGAAGGTCTGCGGGTTTATCAGCTTTTCCAAGCTGATGGAAAAGCTGGATGGCATCCGGAAGCTCGGCCTCGCCACTTCACTCAAGCCTGACTTCCTCCAGAAAACCGCCGAATATTTTGCCGAAGATGATGAAGATTGAGGCCATCCATCATTTGACCGAATCCAAGCGCTTAGATGTGACGGCAAAGGTTGCTGGCGCGCAAAAGTGATCAAATAAGCACATATACATGAGTACTTACCCTAAAGGATCAGAATGGAGGCTATGGGATCTCCACATCCACACACCTGCTTCCTACAATTACAGCGGCCAGCGTTTCGCGACCATGACGCCAGAGGAGAAGACAGCCGCGGTGAAACAAATCATCACCAACATCAACGAAAGCGATGTGGCTGCCTACGCTATTAGCGACTACTGGACTTTCGACGGTTATCTTGAACTCCGCAAAGCGCATGAGGGAGGAGAAACGATCAAGAAAACCTTCTTCCCGGCGATAGAACTGCGCATCGAGTCGGCATCAAAGGCGCGTCTCAACATCCATGTTCTGTTCAGCGATAAACTGACCGTCCAACAACTTAAGGACTTCAAGAGTCAGCTACGGTTGAGGCTTACAGATCGACCGCTGTCAGACGAAGCCATCCGCGACTTTGCCTTACAACTCGACCCAGCAAAGGCGAAAGTTCACGGCGCACCGGATGGCTACAAGGATAAACCCGAAGAACTTGCTCTTCTCGGGTTCAAAACAGCCGAAGTGACCAGGGCCTCATTTGAGGCAGCGTTGAAGACCATCCCCGCCGACCAGCGCTTGGTGATGATTCCTTACGACTCCTATGGTGGCATGGATAACGTTGATTGGGAGACGCAGCCCGCTGAGAATCTTTACTTTGTTCGGATGGTCGATGTCGTCGAGACGCGCAAACAGAAGAACATCGACCTGTTCAATCTGAAAAAAACACCGACCAACGCCGCCATTATCGAAAATGTGGCCAAAGCGATTGACGGTCATCCGAAGCCCTGTGTTTCAGACAGCGATGGACACTCAATCGCATCGTTTAAGACGTGGCGCCCTGAGACCGCCACGCGGAAGACGTGGATTAAGGCCGACCCAACGTTTGAGGGTCTCCGGCAAATTCTCTTTGAACCCACGGCTCGTGTGCGAGTGCAAGAAACCAGTCCCGTCGCAAGCTACACAAAGCCGTTCGTCAGCACCGTTGCTATAGCCCAAGAGTTTTCGCCGTTCCCACCGAATCCACAGTATGAAAATCCCCGATTTGGCCAAGAGACGAGGCTTGTTCTCAACAGTGACCTTGTTTGTGTCATCGGCGGTCGCGGAACAGGCAAGAGCTGCCTCGTGGACTATCTCGGCAAGTCCTTCGGTCCAGCATCCAAGACATCCATCTATGCCCCAAGCGAGCATTTCAAGGTTGTCTTCAATAAAGACCTCGCGAGCACGACAACTCACAACGCAAAAGAAGGCACGGAACTTCCTTTCGTGTATATCTCGCAGAACGAGGTGAAAACCAAAGTCACCACGGGAACGGTTGGTGAGGAGATAAAGCAGATGCTTGGGATTCAGGGGCTGTCGTTTGACAGTGAGGTGGATTCAAAAATCAGGAACATTCTCGCAGAGGTCGAGAAGGTAAAAGCGTGGTTCAAGCAAACGAACGAGAAAGGTGAAGCGCTTTATGATCGGGCGAGCATCGAAGCCCAGATCGTTCGCAACCAGAGCTTGTTGGATTCCATTACGACTGAACAAAACAAGGAGAAGCTGGAGCGGTTCACTTCGAATGTATCGAAAATCACCGGAGCGAGGGAAAAAGCACGCCGTCTCGGCGCTTTGAAAGAGGAGTTGGAATTGTTCAAGGCGGCCTTTGATCCAAAGGTCACGGCTCTTGACCCAAGTATTCCCATCCTCGACATCACGGCGCAGATTGAAGCCATCCGCCTGCTGGCTGAACAGTCTGGCGCAGACATTACTGCTTGCGAAGAGGACAACACGAAGATTCGCGCTGACTTTGCTTTGGTTTACACGGGTGACCTTTCGGGCCTTTTGCAGAACGCTGAGTCCTACCGAAGTTCAATCGAGAAGTTGAAGGCGAGCCTTGTGGCTATTGCAGGGAAACAGAAGGAACTGGACGACGCAGTGGCTAAACGGGCGACAATCCCCACGTTGATTGAGGCCGAAATCACACGCCAGAAAGACGCGATTGATGCTCGATGGAAGGAAATTCAACAAGGTCAGACAGATTGGACTCAGGAGCAAAAGGACCTGATGAGGAGAATACTGGCCGACCGGCAAATCACGCTCGAAGGACGGATAATCTTCGATGAGGGCAAGCTTGTTGAACGATTGAAGACGGTCCTGAATTTGCGATTCTTTCGCGCGACCGCAGAACAAACGAACGACGATAAAATCCGAGAAGAATTCAAGATTACCGACACGTCATCTTTATTGCAGTTCATGCAGGAACGTCTGCATCAGGTCGAAGGTGAATCATTTGTGTCGGGCGACATAGCTTCCCTGTTTTACGACGTTGCACAGCGGTCGGCGTATCTTCGGGTTGAACCAGTGATCACATACGGAGGCCGCCCCCTAGATCGCCTCTCGGTTGGTCAGAAGGGAACGGTTTACCTGTGTCTGAAACTCGCGACGCAAGCCTTCACTCAACCACTGATTTTCGATCAGCCGGAGGATGACCTTGATAACGAGTTCATAATTGAAGAGCTGGTAGAAATCTTCCGCAGCATTAAACAGTTTCGGCAAGTCATACTTGTGACGCACAACGCGAACCTCGTCGTCAACGCAGATGCAGAGCAAGTAGTCGTCGCGGAAAACGCAAACGGAGTATTGAAATATACCTCCGGCAGTTTGGAGGCGGAGGTCACGAACAAAGCAGTCCGCCGGATTCTCGAAGGTGGTGACGAGGCTTTCTTGAAACGCGAGCTGCGATACAACCTCAAGTAGCTCGCTACAGTTCAAAGCGCGATGCCTTGCCGAACGCGAGCTTCATCGGCTTCACCGGCACGCCCATCGAGAAAACGGATGCCAACACGCGGGCGGTCTTTGGCGATTACATTTGATGCTCCCCGCCGGTCGCACCCTTCGGGCACGTCCCTTCGCTCCTGTCCATCTCGCTCCGCTCGGTTGCATCTACGACATTCAGCGCGCCGTCGCCGACAAGGCCATGGTGCCGATCTACTACGAGAGCCGCATCGCCAAGCTGGGCCTGAACGCCAGCGAGCTGCCGAAGCTGGACGCGGAGTTTGAGGAGATCACCGAAGGCGAGGAGCATGGGAAGGCAGAAGTTGGAATGAAGAAGGAGGAAGTGCAGGCCGGTTCGTCTCATCCTTCATTTTTCTGCCTTAACACTTTCGCCGTGGCGCACTTTGAGAAGCGCACGGAGGCGATGGTCGTGTGCGTGAGCCGCCGCATTTGACTCCCTCGCAGCCCCGCTCGGTCGGGCTTCGCCCAGCACTGCGTGCTGTCTATCTCGGTCGGCCAGCTTGCCGAGCTGCTGGAGAAGCTGCTGAAGGACGAACGCGGCAAATGTCGAATGACGAATTTGGAATGACGAAAGGCCGGAATTTCGTCATTTGCACTTCCACTGACGCCGCCATTCGCTAGCTCGTGAGCAAGGCCATCACGACCGACGGGCAGGTGATCGACGTCTTCACTGCCGCCGGAGCTGAGCGCCAACGGCGCGGCACATGCCAGCCCAGGGCAACGCCCTGGGTAGGCACCCCCATTGGATCAAGCCCTGAAGGGCGGCACACCGTTGTCTCGCCCTTTCAGGGCTTGGGGTGGTTGTGATCATCGAACCCAGGGCGTTGCCCTGGGCTGGCATATCGCGCCCCTTCGGGGCTGAGCGTGCCATCAGCACGATGGAGGTGATCGAGGA
>JAGRPD010000126.1 GCA_020439875.1 Verrucomicrobiales bacterium | reverse complement strand
TTGCGGTTGAGCACTCTGAGCCAGAGTTTTTTCGGACGGCGATGCTCGCGGTAAAAGTCCGCCCGATGCCGCTCAAAGCCTTTGGTTAAACCGCAGCGCTAACAGCCTGCGGCCTTGTAGCAGGTTAAAGAAGCAAAAAAAATATTTGCGAAAACTGGTAATCATCCTTTACTTTACAGGCGACTACATCTCAAAATCAGGCATGAGTTTATCTGTACAAAGAAACCCCGTAAAGCTTTCGATCATGAGGATCCGCCTGTGAAAGATCTGCTTATTTCCTTCCACGAATGGCAGTCAACAATGTTCTCCCAGCACGGGGGGCAACATTGGTTTTTGATTGAATCGCTACTTCTGGCCGCAGCGATTTGCAAATGGGGGATCCCAATCACCACGGACATGATGGTGAATGCCTCGGCGGGATTGGCTGGAAAGCACTTTGGCGACAAGAGTCGAACTCTGGTGATCAACGCCAGCACCAACAATCCCGAGTTGGCTAACATGCTGGTTTCCATCGGGATTGGCAGGGCCGGGGGAATCGCAAACCCGCTTGGTTCGAACTTTGCCAACATTTACCTCATGTATTTGGTCGCCCCGGTGTGGCTACTGTTGCGTTGGACCTTCACAGGCCAACGATCCAAGGCGACCGAGTTGATTCAACTCCTGATCAAAGAACGAAAACTCGTTGCCTCTCACGTATTCATGGCAACGTTGATCTTTGCTTTTGCCAGTCTGGCCTATTGGTTCATGACCGGCTATCACCAATTCGCACGCCAACCAGAGGGTGTGACCCTTCGTCCTTGGAATATGCTGCTTACTGGAGCAGGCGTATGCCTCATCGGCGTGTTTGTGTTCCGTTTGTGGGACAAATCACTTCAAAAGAAACGGCCGGAATTGTTTGACGACATCGAAGACGGCGACCACCTCGAATGCTGGAAGACCTTCTTCCTCGGTTCGGCGGGTTTGATTGTCGTGAGCATGTTGCTCAATACTCTGTTCCTCACCTGGAGCGAGGTGTATTCAAGCAATCTCAAGGGCTTGTTTGGCGCGGCCATTTTTGCTGGCCTGCACTACTTTGCCGGCGCTTTGGTCACCTCCCTGCCAGAACTGAAGGTGGCCCTGGACAACTATGAAAAACTTTCCTCTCCAGATCTGAACACAGCACTGTCTTCAGCAAGCGTCTCCAACATGACAAACTTGGCAATCGCCATCGTTGGAGTGGTCCTCATCGGGGTTCTAAGCGCCTTCGGAGTCACCTTCCAGCTTTAACAAGCCTCTTACCCATCTCATCCTATCCCATGGCCATCAATTTAACCAAAGGACAGCGCATCGACTTGAAAAAGTCTAGCGGAACCTCACTCACAGACTTCTGCGTGGGAGTGAATTGGGGAGCGATCGAGTCGCGCGGTGGCTTTCTGGGTCTCGGCAAGAAGGTGCAGGACATCGACCTCGATCTTAGTGCCGCATTGTTGGACACCAACGGACAACTTTGCGACTACATTTATTCCCCCCTGTATCGGCCCGAAATACTCAGCAAGTTCGGCCTTCCAGCGGGAAAACTTACCGCAGCGAACGGAGCACTCAAACATACGGGGGATGATCTCAGCGGTGATTCCGGCGGTGATGACGGCCTCGACAACGAAATTATCACGGTGAACCTTGCCGGTGTTCCCCCGGAGGTTGGGCAGATTTTCTTCTTTCTGAACAATTGCGGAAGCGAAGATTTTTCTCAAATTCCCTATGCCAAGATTCGCATGTTCGAGGGTTCCCCCACAAGGGTGAAGGAAGTCTTCGCCTCCTACAATGTGGCTTCCGAACAGCAGTATCAAGGCAAGAGGGCACTCATTATGGGTCGCCTTTATCGGAAGAACGGTGAATGGAAATTTGCCGCGATCGGAGATGCCACAGAAGATACTTTTGTGGGTCAAACAGTGGCGCGAATCGCCATAGAATACAAAAACGCGTAACTATCCCTGATCTCATGGCAGCGATAAATCTCACCAAAGGACAGCGGGTCGAGATGGGTTTACAAAAGGCCGGAATCGGCCTTGGTTGGAATCCCAACACCCAGGCATCCGCCGACCCCTACGATCTTGATGCCAGCGCTTTTCTGTTGGGAGAAAATGGCAAGCTTGTCTCCTCCGATTTTTTTGTATTCTACAATAATCCCGCTTCTCCCGAGGGTGCCGTCCAAAGCAGCGGAGACAATCGTGATGGCGAGGGAGATGGAGATGATGAAACTCTTTTTGTTAATCTCAGCGCCGTCGATCCCCGTGTTCTAGAGATAATCTTTGTGGTCACGATTCACGAAGCCGACCAACGCCGGCAAAACTTCGGCCAAGTTCGCAACGCATTCATCCGAATCTACGATCAATCCAACAATCAAGAGATTTGCAAATACGAACTCGACGAGGATTTTTCCACGGAATCCGCGGTCGAATTTGGAAGACTCTATCGCCGGGGTGGTGCTTGGAAATTTGAAGCAATAGGACGGGGGCACAACGGAGGACTGGAAGGGCTTTTAACCCAATACTCTTGAAACACCGTAACCTACTAAAGCAATCTTATGGCGATCAATCTCGTTAAAGGGCAACGCGTTGAAATCGGCCTTCAGAAACTTGGCGTTGGGCTGGGTTGGGATCCAAATCCCAATGCATCAAGTCACGACTACGATCTGGATGCTTCGGCATTCATGATCGGCCAGGATTCACAGGTTCCGAACGAAAACTTTTTTGTTTTTTATGGCAATCAGGAATCTCCTGATGGCGCGGTGAAGTCTTCTGGTGACGACCGCACTGGAGGAAATTCCGACGGCGACGACGAAACCCTTGAAGTGGACCTTGGCAGATTGGATCCACGCATTGATCAGATCGTGTTCACCGTGAGCATCTATGAGGCCGAACTACGCCGTCAGAACTTCGGCCAAGTTCGCAATTCCTTCATTCGAATCTACAACGCGCTCACCAACGAAGAGTTGTGCAAATACGAACTGGAGGAAGACTTCTCCATCGAAACTGCCCTTGAGTTTGGACGACTCTATAAACGCAACGACTCGTGGAAATTCGAAGCCATGGGCGCCGCCGCCCAAAATGGGTTGGATGGTCTTGTCAAAAAGTATGCGAGAGCCTTCTCTTCGTGAAGCTTTTCTCATCCAAAATTGCAATCCAACTCAATTGAATCTAAAGCCCCATCATATCTGTAGTGAAGAGGAACAAGGTTCCCGGCAAATCCCCGAGATCTTCCATGAATGTGTGGAATCGATTACATAGGCATCCTCTCGAGTTAGGCCTCTTCAGACATAGATCTTGAGCCGGTTCCCACAACTTTGGCGATACTCTTTGATCCGTTCCATTCAGCGATTTCCCTCTTGCGGACTCTCTCTGAAAGATTTGTCAATCAACCCGTAGAATACCATCATGCGCCGTCTCCCCGTTTATCTCGTCCTCGACACCTCCGGTTCCATGTCAGGAGAACCCATTCAGCAGGTCAAAAACGGCGTGCAGATGCTTGTTTCCGCACTTCGGCAGGATCCGCAGGCGCTTGAAACCGCCTATCTAAGTATTATCACCTTCGATTCTTCTGCCCGCGAAGTAGTGCCGCTCACTGATCTCCCCTCTTTTCAGACACCTGACATCCAGGCCACTGGCATCACGTCGATGGGCGAAGCATTGTCCCTGGTTGCTGATTGTGCAAAAAGGGATGTTGTTAAAGCTTCTGCAACGAAAAAGGCGGACTGGCGCCCAATGGTCTTTCTTATGACCGACGGTATCCCGACCGATGATTTTCAAAAAGGACTTACACGTTTCAAAGAAGAGCGATGGGGTGCCGTGGTCGCATGCGCGGTTGACAGTGCCGATGCCAGTCTACTTCAGCAAATTGCCGGTGAAGCGGTAGTCAAGCTCGACACCTCCGACAGTGCATCACTTTCTGCATTTTTCAAATGGGTGACCGCTTCCATCAGCACCTCAAGCAAAAGCGTTCAAACAACCGGCAAGGAAGTCGAGGGTCTTGATCAATTACCTCCACCGCCGCCGGAGATACAAGTCGTTGTCTGACCTATGACTGGTATGAGCATCCGACACGAAATCCCGGACTTGCCGTCTTCCACTCAATAGTAGCAGGGACTTCACAGAGCCATTCCGCGTCTAATGACTCGTTTTGCTGACTAAGCTAATTTGAGAAGCACGTTTGCAGGCCTGCCTTCAACCCCCATATCCCATCTCAGCTTTCCCGTAGTGATTCGAACCTTTTGAGGAAAGATCGTACCTTTGATACAAGCTTAACCGACCCACATGAGCATCCGCCGTCTTCCCGTCTATCTTTTGCTGGACACTTCAGGTTCCATGCGAGGCGAACCAATCCAAGCACTGAAGGTGGGAGTGCAGACACTCATCTCTACGCTACGCCAAGATCCGCATGCGCTTGAGTCCGTTCACGTGAGCATCATCACCTACGACGCGAAGCCTGTCGTCATCTGTCCTCTTACCAGTTTGGAAGATTTCCAGATGCCACTTATCGAGTGCCCTCAATCCGGTCCCACAATGACAGGTGCTGCGCTTGAGATTCTTTGCCGGTGCGTGGACAAGGAGGTGCAACGCACGACGGAGGATCACAAAGGTGATTGGAGACCAATTGCCTTTCTCATCACTGACGGGAGCCCAAGCGATACAGCACTTTATGAACGTATGATCGAACAAGTGCAAAAGCGCCCTTTCGCCTCCGTCATTGCCTGTGCGGCAGGAGGTCGGGCCAAGGTGGAGCCACTCCAGAAGCTTACACAGCACGTGTTTAATTTGGAGACCATGGATGGGCATTCCTTCGCAGGACTTTTCCAGTGGGTGTCTTCCACCGTCTCCAGCGGCAATCGAAGTATGGGAGCCGCCAGCAGCATCGCTCTGCCGCCACCGCCACCAGAGATTCAGATCGTCGTCTAACTTTTCTGATTTTATGGATTTCGCTCAGCAACATCCAAGTCTGCACAACATGCGCTCTTTAGTCGCCAGTGTGGCAAAAACCTTGGAGGAAATGCACGCTCAGCAACGCGCTCATGGTGACATCGAAGCCACTTTAAAGCATTGCTTGAACGAATCAAAAGATGCCCTGGACGGGGAAAACTTCAAAGCAAGAGCGTTGCCGACAGACGAATTGCCCGTTGATGCACTACAGGACGACGTGCAAACCTTCGTTGCTTGCACGATCAAAATCATCCGGGGCGAGACATCCGAAGTCAACGCATCGTTTCAAGCTAATTTGCATCGCGGGGGAGACTGGCCAGAGGGTTTTCTAACATTGCTTGAAGAGGCAAGCACCCAGGAGGTATCTATCAGCGATCTCAGTCAAGCATTAGACTCCAACTCCAATTGTGCTAAATCTGCCGAAGAAACCGCGAGCGATACCGCGACCACAACTCCCCCCGCTGAGCAGATCGAGACAGAGACACCGCCGAAGCCCCTAACATCATCCCAGCCCGTCGTCAAAGTTGCATTGCGCAATGCGACCGTAGGCAAACCTTACGAGGTGGAGCCTGGTGCAATCGCGACGGCTATTGCAACGCAGCGCGGCGATCGTCCCGAGTATGCGCGAGTTTCCCACCTGCAACTTCCAGACAACTGTGGCCTCGTCTTCGACGAGATGACAGGCAGAGTTGCTGGTACACCCACACATCCATTCGATGGTGTTCTAAGCCTTGACTACGTTCCATCACGCAGTGCACAAAGTATACCGTATAACGTATCTCTCCTAATCAATCCGGACCCAGCATCCTTGTGGAAGGATTTGCCATCTCCGACAAATGCGCCATACCCAAAGGAACCGTTCGATCACAGTGAAGAAACCCAAGGTCCCTTTCGAGTTGTCGCTGCCAGTCGCCGCGGACGATCTCATGCAAACAGAGGTGAATTCCGCGATGACGATTTCGCTATCGGTTATGCTTCTGACACAGGTTGGCTAGTGATCGCGGTTGCAGATGGTGCAGGATCCGCCACCTACTCCCGAGCTGGGTCAAAAATTGCTAGTGCCGCAGCAAAGCAGCGGTTAGTGACAGTCCTCAATAGTAGGCAACACAATAAAGCTGAAATACTTTATTCACAGCATCAGGACTGGGAGCACCCAGAGATCCGTGTCTCGTTGTGCCGGATTCTTTATGAAGCAGCTCTCAAGGCGCATTACGAACTGCAATCCGAAGTCTCCAATCCATCCGATCCTCTGCCTACTGCGGCAACTTTGCGAAATTACGATACCACCCTCATCGTCCTTGTGCTCAAAAAGATAAATGAAGGCTGTGTCGCCGCCACATTTGCCATTGGAGATGGCGGTGCGGGGCTACTGCCAAATCCCGAGGAAGGCTTCCCCATCACCCGACCAGAGGGAGGCGACTATGCCGGGCAGACTTGCTTTCTGACGATGCCAGAGCCTCTGAAGGACAATCAGGCTAACCTCGAGCGCCACTTTCATTTCACTGTGCAGAAAGAATTCTGCGCCGCGCTCGCCATGACCGACGGCATCACCGATCCCAAATTTCCAAGCGATGCGGCATTTGCCGATCCCGCGCAGTGGTCCGCGCTATGGACAGAATTGCACCCCGCCCTCTCCAGTTCGGAAACACTGCTGGAGTGGATGAATTTTTTCTCCCCCGGCAACCACGATGACCGCACTCTTGTCGCAGTTTTGCCTGCCCACGCTACCTCCGCGCCAAACTCATGAGCATCGTCAAAGTCAAATCTATCACCACGGGCGAGGAGTATCAGTTCGACCAGAACAAACACGCGGGCAGTGGTGCCATGAAGGAGGTCTATTTTGCCCCTGACCGAAGCTATGTGGTGCAAATTTTCAAAGAGAAGCAGGATGCCAACTCGATGGAGCGCCTCAAGAACATCGTCGGCAAGTATCGCGACAACATTTTCAACCAAGAAGGGGCTGACTACTGGGAAACCGTTTACTGCTGGCCATCGGATATCGTAACCGTCCCGAACACAAATCAAACCGCCTTGATTGCGCCAGTCTATCGGAAGGAGTTTTTCTTTCAGTTTGGCTCCACCAATAATGACATGCTGGGCATCAAGGGCCGAGACAAAGAGGGCAAGTGGTTTGCCACTGCTCATCACCAGCAGCGATTCCTAGACAATAGGGAGAGGGGAAACTGGAGAAACTATCTCGGACTTTGCATTCGCATCGCCCGTGCCGTGAGGAGAATGCACGCTGCAGGGCTGGCGCATTCAGACTTGTCCTACCGCAATGTGCTCATTGATCCACTCTCTGGCGGAGCCTCGGTGATTGATATTGACGGACTGGTTGTTCCGCAGCGTTTTCCGCCGGATGTCATTGGCACCCCTGACTTCATTGCACCAGAGGTCCTCAGAACATTGTCCCTGCCTATCACGGACAAGGCCCGTGCACTGCCTTGCATCGAGACTGATCGCCATGCTCTTGCGGTGCTGATCTACATGTATCTTCTCTACCGGCATCCCTTGCGAGGTGGAAAGATTCATGATCCCGATCCCGGAAAGGACGAGGAATTGCACATGGGAGAGCGGGCGCTTTTCATTGAACACCCAAGCGATCGTTCCAACCGGCCAAATCTCACCGATGTCAGACCAACCGATCTCCCGTTTGCTGATGTGAGCAAGATTCCGGCAAAGATCGCGGGCCCCTACCTTATGGAGCTTTTTAACAAGGCATTTATAGATGGCCTTCATTCGCCTCATTTGCGCCCTGGAGCCGACCAATGGGAAACCGCTCTCGTGAAGACTGTGGATCTCATTCAACCGTGCCATAACCCGAATTGCGCACAAAAATGGTATGTCTTCGACAATACCACCAAACCTGCCTGCCCCTTCTGTGGCACTCCCTACTCAGGTTTGCTGCCAATATTAAATCTCTACTCACGCAATCGTGCTTCCGACCCCTTCAAACCCGAGAATCATCGCCTGATGGTCTATACAGACCAATATCTCTACCCGTGGCATGTGAATCGCCGAGTGGCGCCCAACGAAAAACTCTCCGCAGAACAGAAGAAACCTGTCGGCTACTTCGTCCAGCATCAAAGCACATGGTGGTTTATCAATCAGACGCTTCCTGCGCTGAAAGATATAACCAACAAGTGCGACATCCCGCCTGGTTCCAAAGTAGAATTAGTAGAAGGACTTCAACTCCTCCTCAGCCCTGAGGAAAATGGACGCCTGGTGCAGGTGCAGATGGTGCGCGGGGTGTAACAAATTTCTCGCAGGATGAAATTCGGATCGATCCAGCAAACAAACGTGTTGCCATATTCGAACCTTACTTAATTCACTGAACCCTCCATGAATCGCCGCCTTCCCGTCTATCTCTTAATCGACTGCTCCGAATCCATGATTGGAGGAGGCATTGAGGCTGTCCGTTCCGGTCTGGCAACGATGCTTTCCAAACTGCGAACAGACCCTCATGCCCTCGATACAGTGCATCTGAGCGTCATTACTTTTGATGCAGAGGCTCGCGTTCAGGTGCCAATGACACCCTTGCTAGATTTTCAGCAGCCAGTTCTGAACATCAAGCCAGGCACAGCGCTCGGTGGTGCTCTCACTCTGTTGGCAGACCGGATTGAAGCTGAGGTACAGAAGACGTCCCACACGACGAAGGGAGATTACCGCCCACTGGTCCTGCTTTTGACTGACGGACAGCCGAATGATAACTGGAAAGCGGCACTGACTCGGATCGGCGCTCAAGTTCGTCCCCGTCCAGCCAATATCTACGCCATCGGATGCGGAGTCGACGTTGATTACTCCGTGCTTCAGGGCATCACGGACGTTGTGCTTCGCATGGAGGACATGGGAGAAGAGTCGTTTGGAAAGCTGTTCGTTTGGCTCACAGCGTCCGTCTCCAGCGCGAGTCAAGGTGTGTCCGAAACCACCGAAGGCAAGATCAAGCTCGAGAAACTCCCTGACAACGTGGAGGCGGTAACTACGCCAGCGCCATCGCTAGAGAATGGTCCTCCGAGACAGGTGTTTCTGCGCGCTCGCTGCTCAGTGAAACACTTCCCTTATCTCATGCGGTATCGATTTGATCCGGTTTTCTCCTGCTATCAACCCGTTAAGGCACACCGGCTCAGCGAGGAAGATGCACACGCCACCGCCACGGGATCACTGCCTGACATTCGTAGCGATCTACTGAATGGCGCGTCGGCGTGTCCGTGGTGTGAACGCCCGGGGGCTGGATCGTGTGGAAACTGCGGCACCATTTTTTGCTCTGACCCCTACGATTCTTCCGAAACCAAGTGCCCGGGCTGCGGCACAATTCTCAAAAGGGAGCCGAGGGACAACGGCGGGTCAGGATTCACTGTGCGGCAAAGTGGGGGCTGATCCATCCCCGCATAGCTCACATTTCTCACACGCGAATTGATGATATGTAAGCGTCATGGGTAGCGCCATGCGTGTGCTGCTTGAAGGGGTTACGCGACTTGCCCGACCTCAGTGATGACCGGCACTGAGGTGTTTGTTGGCGGGGTGTTTGATCGGTCTGCTTTTTGCCAAGCTGCAGGCTCCAGGGTGGAGTAGTCCTTGGCAGCCATCGCATCGCACCCCGGCGGCAGCCGTAGTAGTGCTCGTAGCGGATGTGATTCATCACGTGATCCAGGATGCGCGCGGGATCATCCAGGCAGCCCCGTGCCAGGGCGGACAACTCGGGGGTTACAAAATCCGCATCCACCACGCCGCCAGAAAGCGCCGAGACCGACGGTGAAGCGGGGCGTGCGGGTGCGGGATCGGTGGGAACCGGCAAGGACACCGGGTAGCGCAGGCCACCCCAATGCGGGGTTTGGGCTACGGCTGCGTTTGCCAAGAGCCCGGCAAGCGCCAAGCAGATCACCGATGAGGTCGGAAACCGCCGTGAAAGAAGGAGATGAACGCAGGTCTTCATGGGCGGGAGATGGTTTCAAGATTGCCTTCAGGATCGTGGGCATAAGCGGCACTCAAACCCGCGCCACTCAGGCTGATGAGACGGCCCTCGTCATCGTAGGTGAGGGTTTGCAAAGAGGTGGCAGTGATGGACTCCGCCACCTGCGCATTCAGGCTGAAGCGGTTTTCATCGAAGTCCGCCAAACCGTCCCCATCACTGTCGGCGAGGTTGGGATTGGAACGCCAGGAGGCAATCAGCGGGGTGCCGTTGAGTTCTTCCCAATCGTAGAGACCATCGCCATCGCTGTCGGGCCAGGTCTCGACCAAACGCCAGAAACGGGAAGGGACCGCAACACCTGAGGGAAAAGGCGGCCCGGCGTCACCGGGCAGATCCAAGGTGCCGGTCACGGTGGATGCGGTGCCTGCGAAAATGTCTGGCAGCACGGCCTGGATCGCGGTCCATTGAGCTGTCTGCGCGCCATTCAAGGTGGTTTGCAGATCCACGCCTGGCTCGGGCTGCACCAGGGGACCCGTCACGGCGAACACATCCCAACCTGAAGCCGGAGCCAAGATCAAAGGACTGCCCCAAGGCTGAACCTGGCCGCTCACCACCTGAGCCGCGCCCTGCCAACTTACGAGCACTCCGCCACCTGATAGATTTTGCACCATGACAAAAAGGGCTGGAACTCCAGGGCCGGGATTGAGCGGGTTCGGATTGGAGGAATCGGGAAAAATCGTGACCAACTGGCGTGTCATGGGGGCTCCGACGGCGGCGATGATTGATCCGACATTTTCCCAAAGGAAGGCACCCTCCACGCCGGGATAGTCCTCCCCCAACGCCCGTTGAATCTGGTAGTGCTTGCCCGAGATGCCTTGCCAATGCAGATACAAATGGTGCTCGTCGTTGCTCGCTGCCGTGCCCCATTTCAGCTCCAACTCAGGAGGCTCAGCGCTCGAAATCTGCGGCGTGAGATCGACGAGACTGGTTGTCCATAGAAGTTGGATAAAAAAAACCCTTGGCGGTTTCATTGGGATCTGAGGTTGGGGTGGCTGAAAATATTCGGCGAATTAACTAATTCATTCAATCTAGAAATGGAATTTTTGGCAATGGTTTTGTTAGGGAGGGGAGGGTTCCGGGTTCATCTGGAGAGGGAGTGCACTGAAGAGCATCCAATCGCAATCGGACCTCGCGGCGAAGCTGCGGCATCAGGGAGGCTACGCGCTTCTTGCGTTAGTCCGGTTCATCCGGGAAGTAGGTGCGCCACTTTTGGAATGACGATGCGATGGGCTCCAGAACCCTACGATGGAAGCCTTGGAGTGGTCGTAGTCGCCGATGTGCGTTGGTCTGGTGATGGGTGCGCTTGGGAGCTGATGAACAACGTTTTGACAAACGCGGCTACGGGGCAGGCAAAATCCTCGTTCCACTCTTCGTCCATAATCCACCGGGTTCGAGGGGGAGCATG
>JAGRPD010000125.1 GCA_020439875.1 Verrucomicrobiales bacterium | reverse complement strand
ACGGCGCGTCGAGGTGGCACAACACACCGAAGGCGGCTGGTATGCCCGTGGAGGTAAATGCGGCGATCGTGCAGCGGAGCAACGTGCCATTACCTGGGGAGGCCTGCTCTGGGACACCAGCGCAGGAGTCAGCAGAACCGAGCGGAGCGAGATAGCCAGCCAGAGGCTGCCCCGAAGGGGTGAGCGCCGTGAGGCGGCGCGAAGCAATCCATAGTAATCGGACCAACGAGCCGGGGGCTGGAAGATGCCCGTGTATACAACGACACCGGAGGTCTCAACCGATGAAGGGCCGAACCGATGAGGAGGGGGACGACCCCGTGACGGACAAGCCAGCCGACAACGCCAGCGTGCGAGGTGAGCTTGAGAGTCGTCATGGCGGGAAGCATGGGACCCCTCAAGTGCAAACCATGATGGAGCAGATCCTCGACCGGGAGAACCTCGCCCAAGCCTGGAAACGGGTGAAGGCAAACAAAGGTGCCCCCGGTATCGACGGCATGACCGTTGATGCCTTCCCGGCCTTCTGCCGGGAACATTGGGAGAGGATCAGCCAAGCTCTCATGAAGGGAACCTACCGCCCGGCGTCAGTGCGCCGGGTGTGGTTACCCAAGCCCGACGGGACGATGCGCCCGCTGGGCGTGCCCACCGTGTTGGATCGCCTGATTCAACAAGCCATGGCACAAGTGCTGGGACGCCTTTTCGAAGGGGACTTCAGCGCGCACAGTTACGGGTTCCGCCCCGGCCGCTCTGCCCATCAGGCGGTGGCCGAACTGGAACTCTGTTGGAAGGCTCGCCGTCGTTATGCAGTGGACTGCGACCTCAAATCGTTCTTCGACACAGTCAACCATGACCACTTGATGGAGGCGTTGCGAAAGAAGGTGAAGTGTCCGCGGACCCTTGGCCTGATCCGGCGCTACCTGACAGCAGGCGTGGTTCTGCCCGACGGCACCCGCGATGCAACACTTCAAGGAGTGCCCCAAGGCGGGCCGTTGTCACCCTTGCTGGCCAACATCGTCTTGGACCCGCTCGACAAGGAGTTGGAAGCACGCGGACACAGGTTCGCTCGCTATGCCGATGACTTTATCGTGATGGTGAAAAGCGCGAGAGCGGCCCAGCGGGTGATGGCGAGCCTGATCCGCTTCTGCGAAGGACGGCTCAAACTGGTCGTCAATCGAGCCAAGAGCCAAGCCGCTCCGCTTCAATCCTGTGCCTTCTTGGGCTACCAAGTCGGCAAACGAGGAAAGCTGATGTGGACGTTCGAGGCAGTTCACCGGTTCAAGCAGCGGGTGCGTGACATCACGCGCCGCAACCGAGGCCACCGCGTGCAGGACGTCATCGGCGAACTGCGGCGGTATGTCATCGGTTGGCTTAACTACTTCAAGCTCAGCCACACCTACACGGTGGTGCTGGAACTGGATCGTTGGCTGCGAAGACGGGTGCGATTGTACTACTGGAAGCAATGGAAGCAGCCACGCACGCGACGCCGAAATTTGATCTCACTGGGGATCGCCCCAGATCGCGTCAAGTTAGCGTCGCGCAGCCGCAAAGGCTATTGGCGGATGAGCCAAAACTCCATCGTGCGCACAGCGCTCAACAACCACTGGCTAAACGAACAAGGTGTCCCCGACATCCGGGTGACATGGATCAATGTTGCTCTCGCTGCGCTCGCCCCTTCGGGCAGCCTGCCGGCTGGCTGTCTCGCTGGCGCTCGGCTCACTACGGGCCAAGTGCCCGCGTCTGATCGGAACCGCCGGATACGGACCCGTATGTCCGGTGGTGTGGGACCCGTGGCTGGCCTCAGTCAGTCACGGGGACCCGATTCTCTGCCTCTTTTATCCAGGGCCTCCGATCCACGACATTCTCCCATTCCGAGTTAATCGGATCTCTCCGAAGTCTGAATCGGGGTAGCGAATAATCCAGTGCCCGTCCTCAAAACTTGGAATCTCTCGTCCCGTTGGCTTGTAGCCTCGCTCTTCAAGCTCAATTCTAGCCTGTGTCACCGCACGTTCAGCGCTCATCCTGCCAACCAGATTCCACAACACGATTACCGCCGTGATGCCTGCACAGATGTTGAATCCCACTGAAGCGACCTTCAATCCTCTGGAGGATGACGCCCGCGTCTCGGTCAAACGAAATCCGACAAATAAAATGGCGAATATCGGAAGTAGCCAAAACCAGCCACTGACAAGATAAACAAAATTAGCAAACCCGTTATCCGGCGGATCCAGCTTCGCCATCCAGAGATTGAAGTAGATCCACGAGAGACCAGCGCAGAGGATAAACGCAACTTTCCAGTTCATCGCGAACTTCCACTTCGCGAAACAAACGCCGAGCGGGATTACGCCCGCCAAAACAAGGTAAATCTCTATCGGAAGGAGATTCATTTTCTCAGAGAACAGTGTTTATTCGTAGGACCTCAGGGAGTGATATCCGCGAGGCACTTCGGAGAGAGCGTAGCGCTTCTAGGTCCCATT
>JAGRPD010000124.1 GCA_020439875.1 Verrucomicrobiales bacterium | reverse complement strand
CTCGGGAGAGTCAAGCCACGTTGGCAGGTCGCGCCGAGAGAGGACCAACGCTCGAAGGGCTCAATGCGGAGTTGATTGAATGTCGATTGTTGAACACGGATTGCTGATTTTTGAAGGGGTGGGACAGCGCGGTTCATTCGCGTCTCAAAGACGTGTGGCCTCGATGCGGCCACCTACAGGGCTGGCCCCGGCGTGCTTCGGGCCTTCCATCGACACCCTCATTCCACTCGTGGGCATTGCAGTCGAAGGATGATTCCATGTTGCCAAAATTCCTGTGTGGGTTCGATTCTCCAGCATGCCGAATCACAAACGCCGCTCTCTTCTGTTTCCCCTCATCATCACCGTGTTGATGGTGGCCGCGGTCGCTTGGCAATGGCAGACAGAGAGTGTGATGCGCGCCTTCGCCATGCCAGCGATGGTGCTGCTCTGGCTGGTCCTGCTCGCCTTTTGGTGGGCGCTGAGTTCCCGGCCTGGCCGCAAAGTTCGCGTGGGTGGGGTGCTGGCCGTTTTGGTGATCGGGGCTCTCGCGGTGAAGTTCTTGGTGCGTTATGAGGGGTCGGCGGACGCCCCGGCTGGCTTGGGTGTGGAGTCCCAAAGAAGCGCCGCGCGAGCTGCCCGTCACTGTGGCATCCGTTGCGCCCTCCGTCGAGGCAGTGGCTCCTGAAGGGGCGGCGGATTTTTTGCGTTTCATGGGTCCTGCGGGTGACGGACGCGTGGGTGAGGTGAAGGGTTTGTTCGATTGGAAAAACCATCCGCCCGTGGAGCAATGGCGGGTGGAGGTGGGTGAGGGATGGAGTGGTTTTGTGGTTCACGGCGATCGTGCGGTGACGCAGGAACAGCGGGGCGAACTGGAGTGCGTGACGTGTTATGAATTGAGTTCCGGCAAACTGCTTTGGTTGGCTTCGAACGAAGGGCGTTTCGATGAAGCGATGGGAGGAATCGGCCCACGCGCGACGCCGGTGATCGATCCCGAGGCGGGGATGGTTTACACGCTGGGGGCCTTGGGTTTGCTGCAATGTCTCGATCTCGCCGATGGCTCCCTGCGGTGGAAGACCAACGTGCTGGAGGTGGCTGGAACGTCCAATCTCGAGTGGGGGAAAAGCGCGGCGCCGCTGCTGGATCAAGGCCGAGTGATCGTCAGTGGCGGTCGGGGAACGCCCACTTTGCTGGCCTTCGACGCGAAGGAGGGTCGCGAGCTTTGGAGGAGCGGGGAGGAAGGCGCGACCTATTCGAGCCCGGTGCTGCGGGAGCTGGCTGGAGAGATGCAAATTGTCTCCGTCAATCAAGGAAGCGTGACCGGTCACGATCGCGACAGCGGCGCGGTGAAGTGGAGGTTTGAATGGAGCGGTGATTTTCCCAAAGTCTGCCAACCGGAACCCGCCGGGGCGAATCGTCTGCTGATCACGTCGAGCTATGGGGTGGACAGTCATTTGATCGAGATCACACGCGGCGAGTCGGGCAAGTGGGAGGCGAAATCGCTGTGGGCCTCCGGTCGCCTGCGGACCAAATTCAGCAGTGCCTCCGTGGTGGGAGATCATGCCTACGCCTTGGACGAAGGGCGTCTGGTCTGCGTGGACCTCAACAACGGCGAACGGGTCTGGCGAGAGGGTCGCTACGGTTATGGTCAGCATTTGCTCTGTGGAAAAGACACGCTGCTGATTCAGTCGGAACCAGGAGAGGTGGCCGTGGTGCGCGCCCAGCCGGAAGGGTGGCTGGAGCTGGGTCGGATCGAGGCGCTGCATTTCAAAACCTGGAATCCGCCCTGCCTGGCGGGTCGCTGGCTGTTGGTGCGCAACGACCGCGAGGCGATCGCCTTCTTGATGGCGGAGTGAGGTGCCTCGGAGATTCGGTGCCATTGAGCCGAAGAATCCACCAGGTGTGCGCCGTACTGTTGGGTGCATGAAGTGCGCTGTTTCAGTGATGGCCGTGCTGCTGGCGAGTCTCGGCAGCGGACGGGCGGCACCGGATTTTGAGAAGGACGTGGCTCCGATTTTGGAGGCGCGCTGTTTGTCGTGTCATGGTGAGCAGGAGGCGAAGGGGGACTTGCGTTTGGACCAGCGTGAGCAGGCGCTGGCGGAGGTGATCGCGGCGGGCAGGCCGGAGGAGAGCGTGTTGATCGAAAAAATTCGCGGCCCAAAACCCGAGATGCCAAAGAAAGGCGAACCGCTCTCGGAGGCGGAGGTGCGGGTGCTGCGGGATTGGATCGCGGCGGGCGCGCTCTGGCCGGAGGGGCGGGTGCTGGTGGACAAACTGCCGCGGAATCTCGACTGGTGGAGTTTGCGCCCGCTGCCCAAGGGCGTGGCGCAGACTCCGGTGGATGCGCTGGTGGAGGCCAAGCTGTCGCGGCAGGGACTCAAGCCGGTGGCGGAGGCCGATGCTCGAACCCTGGTGCGGCGCATGAGTTATGATCTCACCGGTTTGCCGCCCGCTCCGGAAGAGGTGGCGAAGTTTGAAAAGGCGCACGCGCGCAACGCGCAGGCGGCGGTGGATCAGCTCGCGGATCGCTTGCTGGCGAGCCCGGCCTTTGGAGAAAAATGGGGGCAGCACTGGCTGGATCTCGCCCGTTACGCCGAGACGCATGGTTACGACAAGGACAAGCCGCGGATGAATGCCTGGCCCTACCGCGACTATGTCATTCGCAGCTTCAATGAGGACAAACCGTACGACCGCTTTGTGCGGGAGCAGGTGGCGGGGGATGTGTTGTTTCCGGGGACGGAGGACGGCATCGTGGCGCTGGGATTTTTGGCGGCGGGCCCTTGGGATTTCATCGGTCACAAGGAGGTGGGGGAGGGCAAACTCGACGGACGCATTGCGAAGCACCTCGACCGCGATGAAATGGTGACGGCGGTCTTCAATGTGTTTGAAAGCACGACGGTGCAATGCGCGCAGTGCCATCATCACAAGTTCGATCCGGTGAAGATGGAGGATTACTACCGGTTGCACGCGGTGTTTGCGGCGGTGGATCGCGCCGACCGGGTGTATGCCGGCCTGCCGCCGGAGCGAGAGCGGGAGCGGAATCAAATCTATGCGCGGGTGAACCAATTGCGCGCGGAGCAGGAGAAGCTGGATGCGGAGATCGGGCGATTGATCGCGGCCAAGGTGTCCGGCATTGACCGCCGCATCGACGAGCTAAAGGAAAAGTACGGTTCCGGTCTGAAACCGCAGTACGGTTATCACAGCCTGATCACGAAGAATGCGCGCGATGTGAAATGGGTGCAGCTCGATCTCGGGGCTGCCAAGCCGGTGTTTCAGGTGCGGTTGATTCCCGCCTTTGACAACTACGCCGGCATCGGGGCCGGGTTTGGGTTTCCCGTGCGGTTCAAGGTCGAAACGTCCAGCGATCCCGAGTTTCGCCAAGACGTGCGCCTGCTGCTGGATGCGACCGGGAAAGACCAGCCGAATCCGGGGTCGCAAACCGTATCGGCTCCCGCCGACGGCACGCCGGTGCGTTATGTCCGCATCACGGCCACCCAATTGCGCGAGCGAAAGGACGATTATATTTTTGCGCTTGGCGAGGTGGAGGTGATGGATGATCGAACGGGTGAAAATGTGGCCCCCGGCGCGGTGGTGACGGCGCTCGACAGCATTGAGCAGGGCGTGCGCTGGGGAAAAGCCAACTTGGTGGACGGGATCTATTTTCGGGAGTTGAGCAACGCCGCCGCGCTGACCGAGCTGCGCGAGTTGCAGGCCAAGCGCGCCGAGATCGAGGCTGCTCTGCGTCCGCCGGACACCGACCAGCGACTGCAGGAGATCAAGGACGAGATCGCCAACCTAAACGCGAAGTTGAAGGCTTTTCCCGCCGGGAAGTTGGTTTATGCCGCCGCCACGCAATTTGCACGGGACGGACGTTTTGTGGCCACGGAGGGCAAGCCGAGGGAGATTCATCTGCTGCACCGGGGAGACATGAAGTCACCGGGTGATGTGATGCATCCCGGTGTGCCGCCCTTGTGGGACGGGGCTGCGGCGGACTTTGCTCCCATGTCCGGCGCTGGTGAAGGCGAGGCGCGTGCCCAACTTGCCCGATACCTAACAGACCAAGACAACCCGCTGGTCTGGCGGTCGATTGCCAATCGCGTCTGGCAATGGACCTTTGGCTCGCCGCTGGCGGGCACGCCCAATGACCTGGGGCGCATGGGTTTGCCGCCGACCCATCCCGAGTTGTTGGATTCCCTGGCCGCGCAATTGCGGGATGATTCGAAGCACTCGCTGAAGTCGCTGGTGCGCCTGCTGGTGACGAGCCGGGCTTATCGCCGGTCCAGCACCCATGACGAGGCCAACGCGAAGGTGGATGGCGGCAACCAATACCTGTGGCGTGCCAACCGGCGCCGACTCACCGCTGAAGAATTTCGCGATTCTATGCTCGCCGTCAGCGGGGTGCTGCAAGCCGAGGATCGCGGAGGGCCGAGTTTTCAGGATTTCGTGATCGAGAAACCCCAGCACTCGCCGCACTACGAGTATGATCTGCATGATGCCAACGATCCGAAGTGCTTTCGCCGTACGATCTATCGCTTCGTGGTGCGCTCGCAACCGCAGCCCATGCTAACCACCCTGGACTGCGCGGATCCGTCGATGAGTGTGGCGCAGCGGGATGAATCCACCACGGCGCTGCAAGCCCTCACTCAATGGAACCACCGCTTGGTGGAGGCGATGGCGGCGACGTTTGGCAAACGCATCCAGGGGGAAAAGGATCCGGTCGGCAAGTCGGTCCAACTCGCCCTCGGGCGGATGGCGACTCCCGCCGAGCGGGCGGAGTTGCGGAAGTATTTTGACGCCCACGGGGCGGCTGCCCTGGCCCGCGTGATTTTCAACCTCAGCGCCTTCACCTACCTCGACTAACATGCAGGCCGGACCTTCAATCAATCGGCGGGATCGAAGCGCGGATCTCGTCCAGAAGCTTGCGTGTTCCGTGCTCAGCCGTCCAGAGGTGGATGTAGTCCCAGTCCAAGACATCATCCCCCTGCACCGCGATCACATCGCGGACGTCGTCGATGTCCTTGGTGCGCTTGGCGATCTTAGCCCAGCGCAGTTTCATAATGATGACGTCCTCGGCCGACGGCACCACAATCTCTGTTCCGATTTGCCGGGAGATTACAGGGCGGCGTCTCTCGAATCTGGCTTGATCGTGTGGATCAGAACTCAGCAAGAACAGCTCAATTTCAAAGGGCAATTGGGGGACGCGGAGATGAAAACGCATCGTTCCTGTAACCATCTCGAAGGTGCCTTGATCGTCGAGCACAAAGTCTGGAGCGAGTTCTCGCGCTGCTGCGAAGAGCCCTTTGGCGTCAATGGCAAGGACAATATCGGCGTCTTTGGTGGATCGCGGAATCCCGTAGGCGTTGCTCGACAATCCGCCGACCACCATGTGAGGAACCTGGAGTTCCCGAAGCTTCTCAATCGCGATTCGGGTCGCTTCGTATCCGTCCTTCATGCTTCCTCACGAAATGTTGAGTTTCGAGTAGATGCCATGCTCGCCCACTTGTCTGAGTCGGCGAAGGCGTTTTCGAAGGGTTTGCTCGACTTCTTCTTGCGATTGATCGGGAAATTGCGCTCGAATGCCGTCACGCATCAGACCAAGAGCTCCTTCAAAGAGTTCGATCGAGGTGTCGATTCGCTCCCCCATGGTCAACTGACGAGCCCGTCGAACTTTGTCGACGTAAATCGAGTCGGCCAGATGTGGAATGCAGTCCTCCATGTTGCGAATGTTAGCTGGTTTGGTGGATTTCGCAAAAGGCTTTCACGGTATCATGGGCTGGCCTCTCAGACACTTTTGTCAGATCGCTGCCATCCGCAACTTCCCCTTTTTCCATGAACCGGCGTCACTTTCTCACCTCCTTTTCAGGCTTGGCTTTGTCGGACATGCTGCTGCGGGATCAGGCGTGGGCGGAGCCGGGGGTGCTGCGTGCGTTGCATCATCCGCCGCGGGCGAAGCGGGTGGTGCAGATGTTCATGGCGGGCGCGGCGAGCCATGTGGACATGTTTGATCACAAGCCACTGCTTTCGAAGCGCGACGGCGAGCCCTGGGATCCGGGGGAGTCGGTGGAGTTGTTTCAAAGCACGCCGGGTGCCTGCTTTGGCAGTCCGTGGGCATTCAAGCCGTATGGGCAAAGCGGCAAGATGTTGAGTGAGATCGTGGCTCCTCTCGGTGATGTGGTCGATGACATCGCCTTTGTCCATAACGTGGTGGGCAAGACTGGGGTGCACAGCCAGGGAACCCTGCTGCAAACCACTGGCTTCAACTTTCCCGGTTTTCCAAGCGCGGGCTCGTGGGTGTCGTATGCGCTGGGCAGTGAGAATGACAATCTGCCCACCTTCGTGGTGCTGCCGGACCACCGTGGTTTTGCCTCCAACGGTGCCAAGAACTGGGCGACGGCGTTTTTGCCAGCCCAACATCAGGGCACGGTGATTCGCCCGGGCAACGCGGTGCCGATTGCCGACCTGATGCCACCGAAGAGCGGTTTCATCACGCCGACGAGTGATCGCGCCGGGCTGGATGTGCTGGCCCGGCTCAACGCGGCGCACGCGGCGGAAAGGACCGGGGATGATCGATTGTCGGCGCGGGTGCGTTCGTATGAATTGGCGGCGGCGATGCAACTCAGCGCGACCGATGCTTTGGATGTTTCGCATGAGCCGAAGTACATCCGCGATCTGTACGGCCTGGCGGCCGAAGGTGCCGGTGTCGATGACAGCGCAATCAATGTGAAGGCGGAGACGGAGTTCTTTGGCCGCAAGTGCCTGGTGGCGCGGCGTTTGTTGGAGCGGGGCGTTCGTTTTGTGCAGATTTGGAGCGGTAACGACAACGGCTTCCCTCGTCGCAACTGGGACAGTCACGAGGATGTGAAGCGGGATCACGAGCCTTTGTCGCTCGGCATGGCGCGCGGTGCTTCCGCGCTGATCCAGGATCTCAAACAGCGCGGCATGCTGGAGGACACGATCCTTCTGTGGACCACGGAGTTTGGCCGCATGCCCTGCTCCCAGGGCAGCAAGGGACGGGATCACAATCCCTTCGTCTTCACCAACTGGCTCTGCGGCGGCGGCATCAAGGGCGGCACGTACGGCGAGTCCGACGAGTGGGGATTCAAACCCGCCGACCGGGCCAATCCGACGCTGGTCTATGACGTTCACGCCACCCTTCTGCATCAACTCGGCATCGACCACACCAAGCTCACCGTCCGCCACAACGGCATCGACCGCCGTCTGACCGATGTGCACGGCCATGTGCTGCGGGAGATGACAAGGTGACAGGGTGACAGGGCGGAATCGTCGTCCCACTCGTCGTCCAAA
>JAGRPD010000123.1 GCA_020439875.1 Verrucomicrobiales bacterium | reverse complement strand
GTCTTTTCCTTCACCATTTCAGCGATCAAGTTTTTGTAATCTCCCGGCTCTTCCGAGTCGGCTGCGTCCGAAAACAAGATGATGTGACGCTGCCCGACAGGCACCCGTTTCAACTCATCCCAGGCACCGCGCAGGCCGGAATAAACGAAGATCCCGCCCCCCGCGCTCTGCACTCGACGCACCGCATCCTCCAGCATGTCGCGATTGGGCCCGACCTGCACCGGTGCAGCCACCACATGCGGCGTGCTATCCACCGCCAGCACGGTCAGGTAGTCCGAGTCTCCCAGCAACATCACCGCCCGCCCGGCTCCCTCATTGGCCAGCTGCATCTTCGTCGCACCACTGCCTGCAACGGTGGCCGCCATTGATCCCGAGCGATCCATCACGATCGCCAACGCCAGCGCCAGCTTCCGGTGCTCCTGTTTCAACTCCATGCTCACGGGTAGCAGCGGCTCCAGGGCGGAACCGAAGTAGCCGCCCGATCCGAAGCTGTTTTGCCCCCCCACCATCACCAAGCCGCCGCCCTGCTCATTGACGTAAAAATCCAGTGCCTTCAAAAATGGAACCGACATCTCGCTGGCCGCCACATTGTTTAGGATCACCACCTTGGCACCCGCCAGCACCCCCGCCTGCGCCCGGCTCGCATCGGCCAGCGTCTCCACTTCGAATCCCTGAGCGGCCAGCACCGAGGCCACCGGATCATTTGTGTAGCCCGTGATCAAAACCACCCGTGGACCCGAGGTCACCTCCACCCAGCGAGCCGCGCTGTTGTTCCCCACCAGCGCATCTCCCTCCTGCTGCACCCGCGCTTGAAACTCCACCGCGCCGGGCTTCGTCAGCCGTGCCGACAATCGCAAGCGCCCCATGCCATTGACCACCTCCACCGGGCGTCGCGCCACCTCCACCCCGCCCTGCAGCACCTGCACCTCCACCGGGCCATCCTCATCCCCCGCCACCCAGGCCTCCAGCAGAAAGGCCTGCCCTGGCTGCACCCGCTGTGGCAAGATCAGGTCGGTAATCCGCCAATCCCTCGCTCCCGCCCGCACCGCACGACGGTAGTCCAACGGCACCTCCTGCCGCCCCAGCCGCTCCGCCATCCCCTCCAGTGGCTCCGTGCTCTGGCCGTCGGTCCACACCAGCAGGCGGGAGGAACGATTCTCATCCACCTCCGCCAAAACATGCAGCAAGGCACTGCGCAGCCGTGTGCTATCAGTCGGACCCGCATACTGCACCCCCTCCGCGCCGGATCGCAATCGCGCCCCACGGGTCACCGTCTCACCAGCGAAATCGACAAACCGCAACCGGTCCGCCGAGCCCTGGGAGCGACGCAGCAGCGTCTCCCACTCCGCTTGTTGCGGAGCCAGCAGCTCCCGGGCCGAGTCCGAATGATCCACCAGCACCCACAAATCCAGTCCGTCTCCGAAACGCCGCCATTCGGGCCCCGCCGCCAACACCACCGCCATCAGCAAAAGCAGCGCGCGCAACGGTCGCCGCAAGCCGAGCCCAGGCCAAAACCATCCCGCCGCAGCCAGCAAAGGCAGCAGCAACAACCATTCTGGAGCCGTCAGTCTCATCATTGTTCAAACACCTGCGTCTCCACCCGCCCATTTCATCGTCTCCAATTTCCCCTTCCCCGCAGCTGAGGGCACCCACCAGCTCCCCAGCAAAAGCACCACCAGCATCACCAACCACAATGGAGCCCAAGGATCCGCATCCGTATTACGCCACACCACCCTTTGCAGCGGCATCGCCGTCTCATCCACCGTCTCCGCCGCCCGGAAGTCCGACTCCCGAGCATCGGAAAACGCCGCCGCTCCAGCCAGCCGCATTTCCTCTCCTGCCATCACTTTAAAAAATCCCGCCTCCACAGGAGTCCGACCCTGAAAAGGGCTGCTCATCTCTGCCCCCTCCAGCACCAAGCTCTCCTCCGACTCCGCTGCCACCTGCAGCTCCTGATCGGTATCGAATGTCCCCGCAGAAAACGTCGGCTTCCCCACGCGGAGATCGTCCAAAAAACGGTGCAAAAGCACCAACATCGCCGCACTGCGCGGCGCACTGGACGCCACCAGATCCCAACCCAGGATCAACCTCCGCGATCGACGCCCCTCCGCCTCCATACCCTCACGCACCAGCGCCAACGGGCGATCCCCTTTCCATAGCAGCACGCGATCTTCCTCCTCCCAGGATTGCAGCACCGAAGTCGGCGTCAGCAGATTCCTCCACTCCAGACCCGCGATCCATTCATCCGCCTCGGGCAGGATTGGAGCCGGATCCAGTTTTCCTCCCTCCGTCGCCCCATCCGCCACCGCACTCGCAGCGATTTGGATCCCATTTCCACGGCTCTGCCGACCCAGCTCGCTCACCCGAACATCGGCCGCCTCCGCATCCGACGTGATTTGCACCCCATCCAGCGCCTCCAGCATCCGCCGCATCACCGCAGCCGATGCTGCTGGCAGATCCACCGCCACCGTCAGCTGCTTCGGTTCGGCACGCCGCAGCGGCAACCAATCGTCCAGGGTGAACGCATCTTCCTCCAACCGCAACGTCACCTCATCCTGCCCCGGCGGGAAAGCCCCGCTCAACGTGCGCACCTCGCCGGGATCAAGCCGGATCGATCGCCGCTCCCCCACCGCCGCCCCCGGCCATTCCACCCACCAGGATCGTGTCTGAGGCACCAAACTCGCATTCCTCACCAGCGCCTGCCATTTCACCTCTGCAGCCGGTGAACCCTGATCCGCCGCGCTCATGGTCCAACCAGCAAATCCCACATTGGGCAGCGGACTTCCCAGAGCGATCACCGCCACCCCCTCCCCCACCTCCGGCTGCCGGTGATCCGTCACCAGCAGCACCGCACCATCCGCCTTCACCAGCCCCCGAGCCAGCAGCAGCGACTCGGAAAAATCATGCGTCCCCCGCCGTGGTCGCCAGCCCTGCCATGCCGCCAGCAGCGCCTTCAAATCCCCGCCTCGATAGAGCAGCGGACGCCGAACATCCGTCTCCATCAGGATCCACTCCGTCGCTGCCGCCGCCGCTCCCCACGGTTTTAGAAGCCGCTCCAGCTTCGGCTGCATGTCCGCGCGAAAGGCCTCCATCGATGCTGAGCTATCCAGCACCACCGCCACCATCTGGCGAGAGTCTTCCTTCATCCAGCGCGGCTGCAGCAGCAGCCACGTCAGCACCCCCACCGCCAGCAGTTGCAGCCAAAACGCCCGGGAGGAACGAAATCGATCCAGCCTCGAGCCGCCCTGACTTTCCGGCGCGATGTGCTCCAACAAAAACAGTGTGCTGGCCCGCACCCGCCGCGAGCGCTCCTGGAGAAAATGGATCAGCACCACCGCTGGCACACCCAGCAGCGCCCACCATCCCCATGGATTTCCAAACGTCATCTCGCCCGCATGTTCTCCAGACAGCGGAGATTATTCAAGATTCAATGCCAACCCCCCCGCAAAGTTTTCCCGCTGCACCGCCCGGCAAAATCCGCCACCACGTCTGCTCCCCCACCTCACCCCACGTTCCCGCAGCTTTCGCAGCCCCAAAACCAAGCAAAATCAAGCAATGGCAACTGTGTATCTGAGACATAGTTTGCATTCTCAGACACCGCTGCAAGCGCAGGTTGCTCCCGCTTCAGCGTGACGGGAGGTGCGTGGAACCACCCCAAAGCCCCCCATCCCCGCAGACCGGGGACGAGGTTTCTGCCATCTGAGGAGAAGCACCCTTGCGCTCCTCCCCATTCCTCCTTAGCCGAGCCCTTCGACCTGCCAGCCGTCGCGGTATTTCCGCGTCAGTTCGGCATTGAGTTCGGGTTTGTTGGTGATTTGGGCTGCCGCCGCATCCCACTCGATCCAGTCTCCCCCATGGCGCTCTGCCAGCACGCCCAGCAGTACCGCCTCCGTCAGCGGGCAGGCGTAGGAGGGCAGATCGGTCGCCGCTTTTTGGCCCGCCATGCAGGCATCCACCCAGTCGGTGTAGTGGTTGGCTGGCGGCACGGTGAGATAATCGTCCCGGGTGAAATTGGCATCTGGCACCAGCCAGGGCCGCTGATTGTGCGGTTTGTAGATGGCACCCTTCTCCCCAATGAAGTACACACAGCTTCCCGCCTCTTTTTTCAGGGCGGCGGGTTGGATCACCTTGTCCTTCGCGTAGGGCGCATCGCCGTCGGTCCAAGTGATTTTCACCGTGTCATCCACCGTCAGGTCACTGCCTGGAAACTCCAGCTCCAGATGCCGACTCTTCGCGTAGAGCGGCCCCGTGCTGATCTCGCCCAGACTGCGCACCCGGTTCAGGGAGCCCAGTTTCAGACAGGCAAACACGAGATCGAAATAATGGCAGCCCATGTCTCCCATCATGCCGACACCGAAGTCCACCCACGCCCGCCATTGCTTCGGATGGTAGGCTCCCTCCTGATAGGGCACCACGTCCGCGACTCCGAGCCAGCGATCCCAATCCAACGTCGCGGGCACCGGATCACCCACTTGCCGACGCGTCGTATCTTTCGGCCACCAAGACGAGGGCTTGTTCTCCCAGCACAGCACCTCCTTGATGCGACCGATTTTTCCACTCTGGATCATTTCAGCCGTCATCCGCGACTCGATGGAGGAGTGCAACTGCGTGCCCATTTGCGTGATCACGCCAGCCTTCGCCGCCTCCTGCCCCAGCACCCGCGCCTCCATCACGTGATGCGTCAGCGGCTTCTGCAAATACACATGTTTTCCCGCCCGCAGCGAGGTCACGGCCATCGGCGCATGCATGTGATCCGGCGTGCCGATCGTCACCGCATCCACCGTATCCCCCAGCGCGGTGAGCATCTCCCGATAGTCCACAAACGCCTTGGCATCGGGAAAATCATGCTGCGCAATCTCCATCGTCTTGGAATCGACATCACACAGTCCCACCACCTTCACTTTGTCATGCTGCGCCACACTGCGCATCGTATTACCCGCCATCCCGCCCACGCCCATCGCCGCCACATGGAAGAAGCTGTTGGGAGACTTGGCACTCAAAATGGCAGGACCAGCAAACGGAGCCGCCGCTGCGGCCATGGACTGACGGAGAAAGGAACGACGCTTCATAGACAAGCAAGAACGCACCCTTTTGGCATTTTTTTCGATATTCATCTAATGCACCTCGTTTTCCTCTCTCGCCATTCCATCTCAGCCCAGTATCCTGAACCCGCCCCATGAAAATCGAACCCCTGGCCCGCTTGGAGCGTCACGCCCGCCGCATTGGCGAGATCGTGACCATCCTCGGCAAATACGGTCTGGCGGAAGCGTTTGGCACCTTTGATCAGCCCTGGCTCAAAAAATGGCTGCGATCCGAGCAGGGCCAGCCGCTCACCAGCCTGTCTCAGGCCGAGCGCATCCGCCAGGCTCTGACCGAGATGGGAGCCACCTTCATCAAGCTCGGCCAAACCCTCAGCACCCGAGCCGACCTCATCGGCCCCAGCATCGCCCAGGAACTCACCCGCCTGCAATCCCAGGTACCTCCCGAATCCGCCACCCAAGCCCGCGCCACCATCAAGGAAGCCTTCGGCTGCGGCGTGGGCGAGCTTTTCACTCGCTTCGACGACACCCCGCTCGCTGCCGCCTCGATGGCGCAAGTTCATCGCGCCGTCCTCACGACTGGAGAAAACGTGGTCGTCAAAATCCGCCGCTCCCGCGTCACCACCCAGGTCACCACCGATCTGGAAATCCTCGCCGGACTCGCCGCGCAGCTCGAACGTCACTCCCCCGCCCTGCGGCGCTATCAACCCGCCGCCATCGCCGAGCAATTCAGCCGCACCCTTTCTCGCGAGCTGGACTTCACCAACGAGCGCCGCAACCTGGAGGAATTTGCGCGGAACTTTGCCGACGACGAAACCGTCCATGTGCCCACCGTTTTTCCCGACTACTGCGCGCCCGAGGTCCTCACCCTGGAGTATCTCGATGGCATCGTCGGCACCGACAAAGAGGCCCTGGACGCCTCAGGTCAAGACCTGGCCACCTTTGCATCCCGCGGAGCCACCATGTATCTCAACATGGTGTTTCGAGATGGCTTTTACCACGCCGATCCCCATCCCGGAAATCTTCTCCTGCTGCCCGAGGTCGTCGTCGGCGTGATCGATTGCGGCATGGTCGGACGGCTGGATGACATCCTGCGGGAAGACGTGGAGGCTCTGCTGCTGGCCATTTTTGAAAACGACACCGAGCGGGTCACCGATCAAGTCTTCCGCCTCGGCAGTGTACCGCCGGATCTGCCACGCGACCGCTTGCGCTCCGACCTGCAGGATCTTCTCAATGACTACCTCGGTCGTCCGCTCGATGAAATCGACATCGGAGCCGCACTCACCACCGTCATCGAAATCGTGCGGCGGCATCAGATCATCCTCCCGCCTCCACTCGCCGTGCTGCTCCGCACCCTCATCGTGTTGGAAGGGACCTCCCGCCGATTTCATCCCGCTTTCAGTTTGGCCGAGCTGATCCGGCCCTTCTGCACCCGCATGGTACTGCGCCACCTCACGCCCGAGCGGCTCATGAAGCGCCTGCGCCGCAGCTACCGGGATTGGGACCGCTTTTTCACTCTGCTGCCGCGAGATCTGTCCGATCTCATCACCCGCTTCCGTGACGGCTCCTTGACCGTCCATCTCGATCACCGCCATCTCGATCCCGTCGTCAATCGCCTCGTACTCGGCATCCTCACCGCTGCCCTCTTCCTCGGCTCTTCCATGCTCTGGAGTCGGCAAGCGCCACCGCTCCTCGGTGGCATCTCCATCGTCGGAGCGCTCGGTTTCCTCGTCGCCACCTTCCTCGGATTTCGGCTTCTCGCTGCCATCCGCAACAGCGGCAACATTCGGTCCAAAGATTGACCGAGGGCGGCCCCATGCCGCCCCGCCGGGGCCATCACTTCGGCAGCATGGAAAAGTAGCGTGCCTCCATCTCCTTTACCTTCGCTTCGAGAGGCGGTAATTGAGGCATCAAGTCAGCCTGTTCTTTTTTCAGCGTCACCAGAGCCGCTTCACGCTCTGGAATCTCCTTGGTCGCCGCCGCGATCGTCGCCTC
>JAGRPD010000122.1 GCA_020439875.1 Verrucomicrobiales bacterium | reverse complement strand
GACGAGCAGCGCCGCCGCTTCCTGGATCGCATCGACACCCCGTCCAAAAACTGGAAATTCAACGAGGCCGACGTCACCGAGCGCGCCTACTGGGCAGACTACATGAAGGCCTATCAGAGTGCCATCCGCGCCACTGCCACCGCCGACTGCCCCTGGTACGTCATCCCCGCCGACGACAAACGCACCATGCGCCTGCTGGTCAGCGCCTGCATCCTCAAGGAGATGCAAAAACTCAACCTCGCCTTCCCCAAGCTGCCACCCGAGCAGCTGGCCAACCTGGCTCACTGCCGCGAACTCCTGGAAAAGGAGCCGTGAAGCCCGTCTCGTTCGCGACTTTGCGCGGCCACGCGGGTTTTCCCTCGCAATGAAAAACCTCCTCCGCCTCGGTGGCATCGGCGTCGCCCTCCTCGCCCTGCTCACCATCGTCCGCGCTGGCCCCTTCACCAGCCCGCGTGGGGACGACGTGCTGCTGAAGCGTCTGGATCGAGACGGAGATGGACGAATCAGCGCCGCCGAGCTGCCGCGTGCTGCCTGGATGAGCCGCATCGATCAGGATGGCGATGGCTTTGCCAGCTTCGAGGAAGGCCGCGCCGCCCTGCGCCGGCTGCGTCAGCAAGGGCAGAAATTGCCCACTGAACTGACCGCTCCTCCCACCCCCGACACGCCGCCGCCACCCGCCCAAGGCCGTCAGGTCGATCGCTATGCCGACACCCCGCAATGGCTGCCGGCGGATGATTTCGGCGTTGGCACTCAGATCTCTGACGTCGAGCTGAAGTCGCTCGACGGTGCCACCATCCACCTCGGCGACTTGATGGGAAAATCGGGGCTCGTCCTCGGCCTTTTTTCTCCCGATTGCCCGCTGAGTCGCAAGCTGGCCCCTGAAATGAAACGCCTCTCCAGCGATCTCGCCCGCTCGGGCATCGCCACCACCTGGGTCTGCGTGCCCGGTGCCGATCGCTCCGCAGAAGCCCGTGCCTTTGCCGCCGAGTATCAGCTCGATCCGCGCTCGCTCCACCTCGATCCTGACGGCCATTTTGCCCAGTCTGCAGACGCCGCCACCACCACGGAAGCCTTTTTGCTGGATGCCACCCGCACTCTCATTTATCGCGGAGCCATCAACGATCAATACGGCGTTGGCTCCGTCCGCAGCAGCACCGTGCACGCCTACCTGCGAGACGCCGCCGATGCCCTCCTCGCGGGTCGCACGCCTGACATCGCCGCCACCACCGCGCCCGGATGCGCGCTGGACCTGCCCCGCAGCAGCCGCGTCGCCCACGCCGACGCCCCCACCTACCACGGCCGCATCTCCCGCATCCTGCAGACTCACTGCGTCGAGTGCCATCGCCAGGGCGGCATCGCCCCCTTTGCCCTGGATCAGCTCAGCGACGTGCTCGACAACGCCGGCATGATCCGCCGTCAGGTGGAGCGGGGGAAAATGCCGCCTTGGTTCGCCGACCCCGCGCAGTCCGGTGCCCATGCCGTTTTTCGCAATGATCGCTCCCTGCCCGAAGCCGACCGGCAGGCCCTGCTGGCTTGGCTCGCCTCCGATCGCCCCGTCGGAGACGCCAGCACCGCTCCCGCTCCGCGCAGCTTTGCCGAAGACTGGCAGATCGGCACACCCGACGCCGTCTATCAGATTCCGCAGCCCTTTGCCGTCAAAGCAGAAGGCAGCATCCCCTATCAATACGCCGTGGTCGAAACCGGCCTCAGTGAGGACCGCTGGGTGCGCGGCTACGAGATCCAGCCCACAGCCCGCGCCGCTGTGCATCACGTCATCGTCCAGGTGTTTGGTCCGGATGAAAAAGTACGCCGAGTCGGAGAAGGGCGCGGTGGATTTTGGGCCGCCTACGTCCCAGGCAACAGCCACCGATTGTACGACCCCGGTCAGGCTCGGCTGCTGCCCAAAGGGGCTCGGCTGCAATTCCAAATCCACTACACCGCCACCGGAAAAGCCACCACCGATCAGGTCCAAATCGGCGTCCTCTTCGCCGATGCCGCTCCCGAATTCGAAGTCCGCGTGGCCAGCCTCGCCAATCCCCGCATTCGCATCCCCGCCGGAGCTGCCGCCCACGAGGAAACCCTGGAGCTACCGCTCTCCCAAGAATACTGGGTCACCGGTTACATGCCGCACCTGCACACGCGTGGGGCCGCTTTCCGTTACGAGGTCGCCTACCCCGGCGGCCAGCGCGAGACCCTCCTCAACGTACCGCATTACGACTTCAACTGGCAGCTGCAGTATCAAACCGTCGAGCCCAAGCACCTCCCCGCAGGCAGCCGTCTCAAAGTCACCGCCATCTATGACAACAGCGCAGCCAATCCCGCCAATCCCGATCCCACCCGCGATGTCCGCTGGGGACCTCAAACTTGGGACGAGATGATGATCGGCTACATCGAGCACATCGTGAAACGAGATGACAAAGACGTGGCTCAGCGCTAGCGCCGCCCTCCTCCTGCTCGGCCTCAGCGGTGGAAAAGCCTCGGCTCGCGAGGTGCAGAGCCATGGCTTCCGCCTCGAACACTGGCTCTGCGACACCTTTTTCAACGGCTACCGCGCCACCGACTACACCCAGCGCTGGGACATTCCCGCCAGCGCCAACCGCGATCACGGCGGCCTCCCCGTCAATCCCAAGGCCGCCAAATACGGCTCCTCCATCGGCCTCGGCGATGCCCTGCGCCAATTTGAGATCACCGAACAAACCGACGCCTTCATCCTCATCGCCGCCTTTTGGGAGCAGGCCGACGCCGACACCAAACGCTGGGTCAACGTCCAGGCCCTCACCCTCACCCCCGCCCTCTGGCGCCGTCTGTGGGGCGATCTCCAACGCCACGATCTCGAGCGCCTCCAGCGCCTCATCCAGGATCGCTCTCTCAGTGTCGAGGAAGCCCGCCGCCAAGCTCAAGCGCTCAAAGCCCGCCCGCCCTACTCCACCGCCCTCATCACCCTCAATCCCAAGATTGACGACAGCCAGCGCCGCCTCCAGTGCAGCCTGCGTTTCTCCGTTCTGTTTGATCACCTCGCCCCCCAGGCAGATCGCTCCCGCCAGCCTCAGGCCACGCTCTGGGGCCACCCGCTGCCGCCCCTGCACGACGCCGCAGCTCGCACCTTCAAGCAGTGACGCCTCGCCGCCATCGCGCGGGTCCGATTTACAAACCCGGCGGACGCTCTGAGACGCCCCGCGTCGGAGATTGTTGCTCCGGCGTCGGCGCATTCGGATCGTACGGAGCGCCTCCAATCACACTCAGCACCCCACCATTGCTCACCAGCATCGGCCGATCTTCCTTCTGCTCCTTGTAGTAACGGCGAGAGATCAGCTTGCCATCGGGACCGATGATGACGTGGGAAAAAATGCGCGGCGCAGCCAAAAAGAACGCGTGCATGATGTTCTCCCGATCCACCGTGAACACCGGATCCAGCGCCTGACTGATCGGGCCTAGGGAGTACGTCTTGAGCACCAGCTGGCTGCCCTCATCTCGCAGGCGGAAATACAGCCACGTCCCCGTCTCATGCCGGAGCAAAATCAGCCCGTACACCCGCACTCGACCCGCATTCTCATACTGCGGCGGCACCCCAAAGGATGCCTCCCAGGTCGGTTTCACCTCCGTGATCGAAAACAACACCCGATTGGATTCATAGTAGTTTCCCGTCGGCGGATGAAACGCCACCGCCTTCACCGAGTAGGTGCCGATGTCCGACACCATGGCCGTATTGGAAATTTCCACCCGCCGCTGCATCGTCTCCCCCGCCTGAAACATGAACGGTTGATCCGCCTCCACCTCCACCGGCGGATACTGCCGCCCGGACGAGTCCTCCATCAAAAATCGCAACCAATTGCGATTGCCGGATCCACCCATCACCACATTAGCTCCCGATCGGTTCGTCAGCGTCACCGTGGCCGTGATCGGCTCATTTGCCAAAAACGTCTTGCGCCCCAAATCCATCTGAATGGCAAACTGCGCCGCCGCTGGACGCATCACCGCCAGTCCAGCCAACAGAACTATGATTGAACAAACAAAACGCTTCATCATCGGGGAATCAAAAAAAGGGCGACCTTCTGCCACCCAGCAGCACTTCACCCCAAATCCGCCCGCAACACAAGCCCAATCCCTCCCCCAGCTCCGCCGCCCACTTCCCTCCGCAATCGCTCACCTTGGAGCTTGCCACGCTGGGTCAGGCCACCTCATGCTGTCGGCGTGAACCCCCTGGATCTTCAAGTCAACGGCTACACCGGTGTCGATTTCAATTCCGACGACCTCACGTCCGAGAGCCTGCATGCCGCCTGTCAGGCGCTCGATCAAGACGGTGTCTCTGCCATCCTGGCCACCTTCATCACGGATTCTCTCGCCGCGATGACTCAACGCGTACAACGCCTCGTCACCCTCCGGGCAGCAGACCCGTTGGCGCAGCGCATCGTGCGCGGCATTCATTTGGAAGGCCCCTTTCTTTCACCTCAGCCAGGGTTCTGCGGCGCTCATCCCACCGCCCACATGCTCCCAGCCAGCCCCGAGGCGATCCAGCCCCTGCTCGACGCAGGCGCTGGCCTCGTCCGCCTCGTCACCCTCGCTCCCGAGCAGGATGCAGCAGGCAGGACCACCCGATTCCTCGCCGATCAGGGCATCACCGTCTCCACCGGTCACGCCAATCCCTCCCTCCAGCAGCTGGAAGCCGCCATCGACAGCGGGCTCTCCATGGTGACCCATCTGGGCAACGCCTGTCCGCTCGATCTCCCTCGACATGACAACATCATCCAGCGCTGCCTCACCCTCTCAGATCGCCTCTGGATTTGCATGATTCCCGATGGCGTGCACATCCCCTTCTTCGCCCTGAAAAACTACCTCCGCGTCGTCCCCCCCGAGCGCGCCATCTTCGTCACCGACGCCATCTCCGCCGCGCGCCTCGGACCGGGGCAGCATCGCCTCGCTGGTCGGGAAATTGACATCGGCGAAGACCTCGTCGCCCGCCTTCCCAACGGCATGCTCTGTGGCTCCACCGTGACCGTCCCACGCATCATCGAGCTGAGTCAGCAGCACCTCGGGCTTTCCGATGCCGATTTGACCCGCCTCCTCGACACCAACCCCCGCCTCGCCGTCCCCCTCCCCGCGCCATGAAACGCACCTCGCTCCTGAGTCTTGGGCTGCTCCTTTCTTCAAAACAGCCCGGCCAACAAAGCCCAGCCTAACGCCAGCAGCAGGATCACCGCCACCCACCACCATCCTGGCGACAGGCCCGTTCGCTTCGCCGGGCTTGGCCGCCCGAACTCCCGCTCGACAAATTCGTCATAATCAAACCCGCCCTCGGGAAGGTCCACACCGTCGAGATAGCTGTCATCCGACCAACCGGAGCGGGCGCAGGCTCCGCAATCGTCGCAGGCCACCGCGCCACGCGGCACCCACTCCCCACACGCGGGGCATTGACCAGGAGGTTTGAACGCCATCGCAGCACGCACCTCCAGTGGCATCAAACATCGCAGACCATCGCGGCGTGCCGCAACGCCAGGATCGGATCGTCCCAGGTGGGGATGAACTCCTGCGCAATGTAGTCGTCGTATCCGGTCTCGACGATCGCTTCAATGATCGGCGGATAGAGGATCTCTTGATGCTCGTCCAATTCGCAACGGCCCGGATTTCCCGCCGTGTGATAGTGACCAATGTACTCGTGATGCTGGCGGATGCGGCGGATGATGTCGCCATTCATGATCGAGACATGATAGATATCAAACAGCAGCTTGAAATGAGGGCTGCCCATCTGTTTGACCAGATCCACGCAGAAATCGACATCGTCCCCGAAGTAACCGGGATGCCCCTTCATCGGATGAGTGTCATCGCGGGAATTGAGGTGCTCCAGCACCAGGGTGATGCCTTTTTCCTCCGCCAATGGCATCACTTTTTTCCAGGTATCAAGGCAACCTTTCACCGCTGCATCGCGATCCATGCCTTCATACTTCATGCCGGTGAAGGTGATGACTTTTTTGCTGCCAATGTCGGCGGCCACCTCAATCGCCTCCGTCAATTTCTCCACCACCTCGGCTTGAAACTCCGGATTGCACGGGCCGCGGCCAAAGCTGTGGCTGCCCACCAGGGAAATACCGAGCCCCATCTTCACCACATCAGGATAATACTTCCGATCGATGCCCTCCATGCCCTTGAGACCGATGTCTTTGCAGTGGCGGGCGAGTTCGAGCGCATCCATCGGCTTGAAGCACCAGCCCATGACCGTCTGCTTCAGCTTGCCATTTTTGATGCGAAACGCCGGATCAGCCGCCTCTCGGCAGACATTGATGCAAGCAGCACCGGCTCGCTGGGGAAACGGAAGTCCGAACGCAGCAGCACCGAGGCCCAGAGTTGCGGACGACAAAAATCGACGGCGATTGATCATGCCCTGACCCTAGCCATCCTTCACCCGCCACGCAAGCCCGCGCTGCGCCCGTCTCCCTTCAGGTGCCGGAGCATGAGTACGACCCAGCTTCTTAGCTCACAGGTTTCCGTGGCATTGACCCGCCGCAGTTCATTTGGAATCTCAAGAGGATTCAACTTCTGCGAGCAGCGCATCCAGATCGAGAGGTTCCGTCGTCATTTTCAGTTCGCCCGTGGCATCGCGCGGCCAATCATCCCGGTCTCGATCCACGTAAAGTTCGAGACCGTTGCCATCGGGATCGTGGAGGTAAAGCGCCTCGCTCACCCCATGGTCGGCGGCACCGTCGAG
>JAGRPD010000121.1 GCA_020439875.1 Verrucomicrobiales bacterium | reverse complement strand
AGTCGAGCATCGGTGCGGGGTGAGCGGGGTGGCGTGGGTTTGTCTCGGGCAGTTCGAGATTGAGGGACTGGCTTCTTTCTAGTTGCCGAGGCTTGGGGCGGTTGTTAAGGGTGAGGCTCTGGTTATGACGCGTTCCTTTTTCTCTTTCCTGCTAAGTTTGGCAGCTTCCGGCCTGACCTTGCCGACTCCGAGCTGGGCTCAATCTTCCTCCAACGGCATTGCGGCGGTGGTCAATGGTCGGGTCATCACGGAATCCGAAGTGACGGAAGCGGTGAAGGCGCAGGAGCAAATTTTCCGGATGCAGATGCGGGAGGACCCCGAGGCGCTGAATAAGGCGCTGGCGGAACTGGAGGGCAGCGCGCTGGATAGCTTGATCGATCGCGAGCTTATCCTCGAGGAATTCAAGAAAATCGGAGGTGCCATCAAACCGCAGTACGTGGATGATGACATCGAATCGATCATCCGGGACAGCTTCAATGGAGATCGGGATGCCTTCATCACCGAATTGGCCCGCACGGGCATGACGATGCGGAAGTTTCGCGATCTGCGGGAGAAAATGATCATTGTTCAGGTGATGCGGGGTCGCGCGACCTCGGAGCAGCCGCCGCCGACGCCGCGCGACGTGCAGCAGTTTTATCAGGATCACATGGATGAGTTCCGCGAGGGTGACATGATCAAAATCAGCACCATCACGATTCCCAAATTCACGGGAGATCCCACCCGCACACCGGAGGATCAAAAGCGGCTGGCGGAAGATGTGCGTTCGAAGGTGCTGGCGGGCGCGGACTTCGCGGCGACGGCGCGATCCTACTCGCAGGACAGCCGGTCGGAGGCGGGCGGTGAGTGGCCGCTGATGGAGCGCACTCAGATGAAAAAATCCATCGCCGATGCGGCCTTCGGAGTGAAGGAAGGTGGCATCAGCCCGGTGCTGGTGGATGAAGCGGCGTACATCATCATCTCGGTGGATGCGAAGAAATATGGCGATGCCAAACCGCTGGAGGAGCTGCGGCCCCAGATTGAGCGCCGGATTCGTCAGCAGAAGTCGAAGGAGGCGCTGGACTCCTGGTTGGAAGGGCTGCGCCGGAAGGCGACGATCCGCCGATTTGAGTGAGCGTGAGGGGTTGCGCCGACCGATTTTTTGGAAAACGCGCCGACCTTGAGCTGAATCCGATGCTGCTCGAAAGCCATGGAGGAACTGCCTCAGACGCTGGTGATGATGGGTGTCAGTGGGGCGGGGAAGACGGAGGTGGGCCGTGAGGTGGCGCAGCGCCTGGAGGCGGTGTTTGACGATGCGGATGATTTTCACACCGATGAGGCCCGGGAGAAGATGCGGTCCGGGCAGGGACTGACGGATGAAGATCGCTGGCCCTGGCTGGAGCGCCTGAGGAGCCGGATCGAGGCGGTGCGCGCGGCGGGCCGTCGGCATGTGCTGGCCTGCTCGGCCCTGAAGGCGGTGTATCGAGACGTGCTGCGGGGCGGGGATGGGGAAGAGCACCTGGTTTTTGTGCTGTTGGAAGGGTCGCGCGAGCTGATCTCGCAGCGCATGGGGGCGCGGCAGGGGCACTACATGCCGTTGAGTCTGTTGGATAGTCAATTGGCGCTGCTGGAGGAGACGCCCGATTTGGTGCGGGTGACGATTGAGGGGAGCGTGCCGGAGATTGCGGATTTGATCTTGATGCATTGGACGCCGGGGCAGGGGGAGGGGCGATGAAGATGGAGCGAGTTTTTCTCGGCTGGCAGCGTCCGGTGCTGGAGTCGGTGGTGGAGCGCTTGCAGCAGAGGGCGGGAGATTGGAATTTCGAATCGCTGGCGCTGGTGGTGCCCACGGCGGAGTCGGGGCGGCGTCTGCGGCGAGCGCTGGCAGAAGCGGCGGGGACGCAAGGACGGGCGGTGACAGCACCGCATGTGTGGTCTCCTGAGCAGGCCTTGGCCGCTCGGGGAGAGGCGGCGGAAGCAGGGCCTTTGGAGGTGGAGTTGGCTTGGCAGCGCACGCTGGGAGAGTTGGGCTCCGGCGAGTGTGCGGCCCTATTTCCCCGCGCACCGGAGGTGACGGATTGGCGGTGGCAGCGGGAGATGGCGGTGGTTTTGACCCAATTGCAAAGCCTGCTGGGTGCGGGTGGTTTGACGCTGGGGCAGGTGGGGGAAAATCCCGAGACGCGAGAGGTGGCGCGGTGGCGAGATCTGGCTGCTCTCGAGCAACGCTGGCTGGCGGTGATGCACCAGGCCGGGTGGCGAGATCCGCAGCGCGAAAAACAGCGACGTGCGGCCCAGCCGGAGCTGCCACCGGAAGTGCGTGAGGTGTGGGTGCTGGCCGCGCCTGATTTGCCGCCGCTGATGGATCGGTGGCTGCAGGCCCTGACACAGATGCAGGTGGCGGTGACGGTGATGATCCAGGCTCCCGAGCGACTGGCGGGGGGATTTGATGCGATGGGTCGGCCCACGCAGGCGAGCTGGGGGGAGGAGGCGGAGGTGGATGTGGGCGTGACGGAGTCCCAAATCACTGTCACCTCGGACCCCTCCGCGCAGGCTGTGGAAATGCTGCGGCAGCTCGCGCGCGCGGTGGATGCAGGCTGGGCAGCGGCGGTGGGTGTGTGTGATCCCGAGCTGGGGCCGGTGCTGGCGGAAAAACTGGAGTTGGAGCAGGTGGCCGCGTTTGATCCCGGAGGCAGCGCGGCGAAGTCGGAAGGGCTGTGGCATCAGCTCTCCCTGCTGCTGGAGCTGTTGCGAGATGATGGCTGGCCTGCCTTTGCCGGATTGATGCGACTGCCCGAGGTGCGGCAGGCCTGGGCGGGCCACGAAAGCACCCGTGTGCTGGAGGGGCTGGATGACTGGGCCGCTGAGCATCTGCCGGGCACGGTGGAGCAGGCCTGGAGCGCTCTGCCCGAGGTGCCTGCGGCATCGAATGCCGAGCCGCAGACCGAAGTTCAGGAGACTGCGGAAGACTCTTCATCGGAGCCGAATGCTCCCGTTTCAAACCCCGACCGCTGGTGGCGGGAGCGCCGCGCGTTGCGTGCGGCGCGCGAGCTTCGGCAGCGTCTGCTGGATGCTCCAGACCCGTCCACAGCGGCTCGGATCTGGTTGATGGAAATTTATGGAGAGCGTACCTTCGCGTTGGATCGGCTGGCGGATCGGGCTCGCATCGAGGCGGCCCGCGCCTGGCTCGATGCGGTGGTGCGGGCGGCCGATGGCGCGGCCAAATTGGGATTGAAGACTCCGCTGGAGGCGATCTGGACCCTGGCTTTGGAGACACTGGCGGAGCGTCGCTTGACGGATCCTCGGGGCGATGCCGACATCGTGCTGCTCGGCTGGCTGGAGCTGCCCTGGGAGCCTGCGCCGGCATTGATCGTGGGAGGAGTGAATGAAGAGCAGGTGCCCGGCGTGATGCTGAGCCATCCGTTTTTGCCGGATCGCTTCCGACAGCAGCTCGGCCTGCCCTGTCAGGCCACTCGCATGGCCCGCGATAGCTACCTCCTGGCCGCGCTGCAGGCGCAGCGCTCCCAAGGGCGCGGACAGCTTCATCTCGTCTGCGGTCGGTGGAGTCGCCGAGGAGATGTGCGGCGGCCCTCCCGCCTGCTGCTGCGCACTCCACCGGAAAACCTGCCGCAGCGGGTGCGTCATGTTTTTCCCACCGATGAAGCCTCCGAGGCGGAGTCCGAACCGCCGCGTACCCTGGCCTGGCAGCTGCGCCCTGCCGCCGTGGAGCCGACGGAGCGCGTCATCAGCCCCACGCGGATGAAGCTCTACCTCGACTGCCCCTTCCGCTACTACCTGCGCTACGGCCTCGGCATGCAGTCCATCGAGCCTCCCGCGCGCGAACTCGATGCGCTCCAGTTTGGCAATCTCATCCACGCCGTCCTCAAACGCATGGCCGATGACGCCGAGGCGCGCCGAGAGACACGCGTCGATCGTCTGGCGGATCGTCTGGAGCAAATGCTGCGGGAGGAGGTGCAACGCCTCTATGGTCGGGTCCGCCCGCCTCTCTTGGAATTGCAGGTCCAGTCCGCCGAGCAGCGCCTGCGGCATCACGCCGCCGTCGAGGCGCAGTCTCGGCTCGATGGCTGGGAGATCGTCGCTGCCGAGTGGAACCTCTTCGAAAAAGATCAACCGCCCGTGTTCACCGTGGCAGGCTGGGCGCTGCGTGGCACGGTGGATCGGATCGAGCGTCAGCGCGACACCGGAGACCTGCGGGTTTTGGATTTCAAAACCTCCGACAAAGCCCTCCCTCCCCAGGAGGCGCACGGCAAGTTTCCCCGCTCCACGGACCCCGCCGACGACTGGCGCAGCAGCTCGATCGGAGATCGCTCCTGGCGCTGGACCGAACTGCAACTCCCCCTCTACGCCGCCGCCGTGGAAGCCTCCGGTCGCTTCGGCCCCCGCGTCACTCAGGTCGGTTACGGCTGCCTGCCGCGCAACGTGCAGGGCACCGTGATGCAGCTCTGGCCGGAATGGACCGACCAGCCGGATTGGCAGTCCGGTGCCATCGCCGTGGCAGAGGAAATCGTTCGCCGCATCGCGGACGGCCAGTTTTGGCCACCTGCGGATCGCCCCCGCTGTCAAGATTTTGAAGAACTGCTGCTCGGAGATCCTGCCGTCTCTGCCTCACCCCCTCCTTTTCAGATCCCTTCTGACGAGTGAAATCGCTGCTGCAACGCTGCGGCCACAGGACCCGGGACGAATCCCTCGATCTCACCCCCCAGCCGCGCGATCTCCTTCACCAGTCGCGAGCTGATGTACGTCAGTTCTTCCCTCGGCATGAGAAAAACGGTTTCGATCGCCGGATTGAGTTTCCGATTCATCAGCGCCAGTTGAAACTCGAACTCGAAGTCGGAAACCGCCCTCAGACCCCGGATCACCGCCGTGGCCTCTTGCTCTCGTGCAAAGTCCACCAGCAAGCCCGCAAACGGCATCACCCGCGCCCGTTCCAGTCCCTGAGTGCTGGCCTCGATCAACCGCACCCGATCCTCCAGGCTGAATAAACTCTGCTTTTGATTGTCCAGCGCCACCGCGATGATGACTTCATCAAACAACCCCAACCCGCGCGTCAGCACGTCGAGGTGACCGTTGGTGAGCGGATCAAAGCTGCCGGGATAGAGAGCGCGTCGCATCGGGCGAAAAAAGGATCGGGAGGAGAGCCGCAGCGTAATCGGAAGCAGCGCGGGTGGAAAGGACAAATCCATTGTGCTATCCATGCCCCAGACCGACTCCCGCCCTCATGCGCGCCATTGACCCGATCGATCTCATCCACGCCTACTGCGAAGGAGCCTTCCCCATGGGAGAGGACGACGGATCCGTCTCCTGGTATCGCCCCCGGCAGCGCGGCATCCTTCCCATCGACCAGTTTCATCTGCCGCGCCGGTTCGCGCAGTATTTCAAAAAGCACCCGTTTGAAGTGCGTTGGGACTCCGCGTTTGGCGATGTCGTCCGCGGTTGTGCCGACCGCGAGAGCACCTGGATCAACGACACCATCCTCGATACCTACGAGGAGCTGCACCGGCTCGGATTTGCCCACTCCGCTGAGGTGTGGAGAGACGGAAAGCTGCGAGGCGGCGTTTATGGCGTCGCCATCGGAGGCGCGTTTTTTGGAGAGTCCATGTTCAGCCGCGAGCCGCAGGCCTCCAAGGTGGCCCTCACCTGCTTGCAGCAGCGCCTGGCGCAGCGGGGTTTTCTCCTGCATGACACGCAGTGGACCACGCCTCACCTCGCGCAATTTGGCGGCACTGAGATTCCCAGCGAGGCCTACCTCGATCAATTGCACCACGCCATCCAGCTCCCCGTCACCTTTGCCGACACCGAGCCGGTCTGATCGGGACGAGACGGCTTCAGAGATGCGTTGATCTCAGGTGAGACTGGCCTCGAGTTCTGCCTGTTTGGAGTCGTAGGCTTTCAATTCATCCAATCATGCAATTCATGATCGATTCAAATCGTCGTCTCACTCCTCGTCCAAAATCTTCTGGGTTTGAGTGGGACGATGATTGGGACGAGGATTGTTTGAGCGCGGGAGCTGGTGTCGCCGACGTGGGTTGATAATGGTGGGTGCGCTTGGGAGCTGATGGACCACGTTTTGACAAACGTGGCTACGGGGCCGGCCGAATCATCGTCTCACTCCTCGTCCAAAATCTTCAGGGATCGAGTGGGACGATGATTGGGACGAAGATTGTTTAAACGCGGGAGCTTGTGTCGCCGACGTGAGTTGATGGTGGTGGGTGCGTCTGGGAGCTGACGAGCCACGTTTTGACAAACGTGGCTAC
>JAGRPD010000120.1 GCA_020439875.1 Verrucomicrobiales bacterium | reverse complement strand
GTTCGGGGAAGCGCAGGTCGTAGCAAATCTGCGGGGCGAGGCGGAAGCCGCCGTATTCGACCACGATGCTCGCCGTGCCGGCGACGTGGACGCGGTGTTCTTCCCCCAGGGAAAAAGGTCGCTGCTTGACGTAGGTAGCTTTGACTTCGCCATCGGGCAGGATGACCCAAGCGACGTTTTCAGCGGGGGTGGGGCTGGGGGAAGCGGTGGGGCGGACGCCGCCGGCGATGACGGCGCAGCGGTGTTCGCGAGCGAGGTGTTGAAAGAATTCGAGGTCGGTTTGCCAATCTGGCAGGGTTTGGGAGGGATGGAGATTGAAGCCGGTGAGCGCCATCTCGGGCAGCACCAGGAGGCTGCCGGGGGTGGGTGGGGCGGCGTGCAGCAGCGTCTGGATGCGCTGACGGTTGGCGGCGCGATCTTGCCAAACGGGGCTGTATTGGACGGCGTGGACATTCATGAGGAGGAAACGTGGCGGTGCAGGTTCGGCCTTGCAAGCGAGCCCGGATGGGGTTTCGAATGCTGCTTCGTCCCATGCCCGAATACATCCTCACCATTGGCCTCGAAGTGCACGCCCAGCTGACCACGCGCAGCAAGATGTTTTGCGCCTGCGCAGTGGAGTACGGGGCGCAGCCCAATACCCGCACCTGCCCCACCTGTCTCGGCCTGCCGGGTGCGCTGCCGGTGCTCAATGAGGGGGCCATTGAAAAAACGGTGCTCACGGGATTGATGCTGGGCTGCGAGATCCCGCCTGAGGTGAAGTGGGATCGCAAAAACTACTTTTACCCCGACATGCCGAAGAACTACCAGATCAGCCAGTTTGATCTGCCGCTCTGCGTGGGGGGTGGTGTGCCGTTGTATGATCTGGCGTATCCGAAGGACGCGCAAAAAGACATCGCGCAGCCAGGCAAGGTGGTGAAACTCACGCGCATTCATTTGGAGGAGGACGTGGCGAAATCCACCCACCACGAGAAATTCACCACCATCGATTTCAACCGCGCGGGTACGCCGCTGATGGAGATCGTCAGTGAGCCGGACATCGACAGTGCGGAGGAGGCCTTTGCTTATCTGACCTCCCTGCGGCAGATTTTGGTCTATGGCGGCGTCAGTGATGCAGACATGGAAAAGGGGCAGATGCGCTGTGATGTGAACATTTCCGTGCGCCCGGTCGGGCAGGCGGAGCTGGGGGCGAAGATCGAGCTGAAAAACCTCAACTCCATCGCGGCGGTGCGGCGTGCCATTCACTTTGAGCATGCGCGGCAGATTGAGTGCCTGGAGCGGGGAGAAAAATTGATCCAATCCACCCGGCGCTGGGATGATGATCGCGGCGAGACGACGCTGATGCGGACGAAGGAGGACGCTCACGACTACCGGTATTTCCCGGATCCCGATCTGCTGCCGCTGCACACGGCGGAGATCGTGGAAAAGGTGCGTGGTCAGGTGCCGGAGCTGCCGCACCAGAAACGGGCGCGATTTGAAGAAGCCTACGGCTGCAGCGCCTATGATGCGGGGGTGCTGGCCAGTGAGCAGGCGTTGGCGGGTTATTTTGAAGAGGCCATCGCGGGGGCACCGGAGTTGCCGGCGAAGAAGATCGCCAACTGGGTGATCAACGCCTTGCTCGGCGCGCTGAACGATGCCGGAATGAGCCTCGCGGACTGTCCGGTGACTCCTGCGGCGCTGGCGGCCTTGGTGGGGACCATTGAGAGTGGGAAAATCAGTGCGAATCAGGGCAAGGATGTCTTTGCTGAAATGATGGCGTCAGGCCGGAGTGCGGCGGAGATCATCAAAGAAAAGGGATTTGAACAGGTCAGCGACACGGGGGAGCTGGAGGCGATGGTGGATGAAATCATCGCGGGCAATCCGGATCGGGTGGCGGAGGTGAAGAGCGGCAATGCGAAGGCGCTGAACTGGTTCACGGGCCAGGTGATGAAGGCCTCCAAAGGCAAGGCGAACCCGAAGATCGTGACCGAGCTGCTGCAGGGCAAGCTGCAAGGGTAGAGGGGAGCGAGGCAGCGCTGGGGCAGGGAGGATTCACGGGATTGGACAGGGCGGGGAATCCGGGCATAGTCCGCCTCCCCTCATGTTCGAACTTTTAGCCACGGATCCCCAATCTGCCGCGCGTCGCGGTCGATTGACCACGCCTCACGGGGTGATCGAGACCCCGATCTTCATGCCCGTGGGCACGCAGGGCACGGTGAAGGCGATGCACCCGGAGGAATTGGTGGCGCTGGATGCTCAGGTGATCCTGGGCAATACCTACCACCTGTGGGTGCGACCCGGCATGGAGATCATCACTGGCGCGGGCGGGTTGCACCGCTTCATGGGCTGGGAGCGGCCGATTTTGACGGACAGCGGCGGGTTTCAGGTCTTTTCCCTGGCTAAGCTGCGGCGGATTAAGGAGGAGGGCTGCTATTTTAATAACCACGTCGATGGCACGCCGATGTTCCTGGGGCCAGAGACGGCGATGGAGATTCAGGCGACGCTGGGTAGCGACATCGCGATGCTGTTTGACGAGTGCACGCCGTATCCCTGCACGGCGGCGGAGGCGGAAAAAAGCCTGGACCTGACCCTGCGCTGGGCGCGACGGTGCCGGGACTGGATCGATGAGCATCAACCGCAGACGAATGGGCGGCCACAGCTGCATTTCGGCATCGTGCAGGGCAGTGTGTATGAGGAGCTGCGGCAGCGCTCGGCGCGGGAGCTGGTGGCCATGGGGTTTTCGGGTTACGCCATCGGCGGGCTCAGTGTGGGGGAGCCGGAGGAGGACATGATGCGCATCGCGGAGTGGACCTGCCCCTTTTTGCCGGAGGATCAGGCGCGCTACGCCATGGGTCTGGGTACGCCGCCGCAGATGGTGGAGCTGATCGCTCGGGGGATCGACATGTTTGACTGCGTACTGCCGACTCGGCTGGCCCGAACGGGCACGGCTTTCACCCATGAAGGCACCATCAATCTGAGGAATGCGCGCTTTGCCAGGGACTTCGCTCCCATCTCGGAAGATACCCATCCACTGGTGCGGCCCTTTTCCCGGGCCTACATTCGCCATTTGATTCAGGCGCAGGAGGTGTTGGGTTTAAGGTTGATTTCTCTTCACAATCTGCATTTCTACCTGTCCCTCGCGTCCCGGGCGCGGACGGCCATTGAGCAAGGTTGTTTCGCGGAGTTCCGGGAAGAGGTCCATGCTCGTTACCAAACCCGGTCCCCCTCCGAATCCCAGCCATGATCCCAGCCAGTCTTTTTAACCCATCTCCCTCCGCAGCCATCCTCGCCCAAGCCGCTGGTGGCGCTTCACCGCAGGGTGGCCCCAACATGATCGTCATGGTGGTGCTGATGTTTGTGATGATGTACTTCATTGTCATCCGCCCGCAGCGGAAGCGGCAGCAAGATCATCAAAAGCTAATGGACAGCCTCGCGGTGGGAGATCACGTGGTGATGAACGGAGGTGAGCACGGCATCGTGACCAGCATGCAGGAGAAAACGATCAAGGTGCGGGTGGCCGAGAATGTGAAGATCGAATACGATCGCGGCGCGGTGGCGAGCGTGTCCAAAAGCAAGGGAGACGGCAGTGCCGAGACGGCTTCCTAAATTTTCATCGCAGCGCTCTATTTTTTGAATCTCCCGTTCGCGGGAAGCCTTTTTCCTCCTCTTATGAACCCCATCATTACCTTCGTCAGCGGCACCATTCTCCTGCTGCTTCTTCTTGTTTATGTCGGCACCGTCGAAGCCGCGCGCAAGCGTCTGCTCGGCCTGGTGCTGACCGTGGCGGTCACAGCCCTCGCGCTGGTGACGGTCAAAATGGAGGGCATCAAGCGGGGGATCGACTTGCTGGGTGGCTCCGAGTTCGTGGTGCAACTGCGGCCCTCTCTGGATGCGGATGGCAATGAAAAGGAGCCGGATGTGGACGATGTGCAGCAGGCCATCGGCATCCTGCAAAAGCGTCTCGATCCCGAGGGGGTGAAGGATCTGCTGCTCGCCCCTCAGGGGGATGGCCGGATCCTGATCCAAATGCCGGGCATCAGTGACGATGACAAAAAGAACGTGCGTACGCAGATCGAGAAGGTGGCCAAGCTGGAGTTCCGCATGGTGGATCCCAACAGTGCCATGGATCTGGCGCAGATGGAGACCAGTGGCACGCCTTCGGTCAACTACGTCAAGATGCCCGTGAAAGATTCGGAGGGCGAGGGGGCGGAGTTTCTCCTGGTGAGCAGCCGTCCGTCTCTCGACGGCAAGTACGTCTCTCGCTCCTATGCTTATCCTGACCCAAACAGCGGCTGGACCATCATCCTGGAGTTTGACAGTGAGGGCGGCAGCCGGTTTGGCAAGTTGACCGAGCAAAATGTGGGGCAGCGTTTGGCCGTGGTGGTGGATGGCGAGGTCTTTTCCGCGCCGCGCTTGAACGAGCCGATTTATGGCGGCAGCGCCAGCATCACGGGCGACTTCAAGGAAGACACTGCGCGCGCGCTGGCCAGCGTGTTGGAAAACCCGCTGGAGAATCCGATGGACATCGTCTCTGAAAGCTCCGTCTCGGCGGCCTACGGGGAAGCGGCGGTGAAGCAAGGCATGCAGGCCGGGATCTTCGCGCTCGGCTTCATCATGCTGTTCATGCTGTTTTATTACCGACTGGCAGGCATCGTGGCGGTCATCGGTTTGGTCATCAACTTGTGTCTCTTGTTTGGAGCGATGGCCTTGTTCCAGTTCACGCTGACGATGCCGGGTATCGCAGGTATCGCGCTGACGATCGGGATGGCGGTGGATGCCAACGTGCTCAT
>JAGRPD010000119.1 GCA_020439875.1 Verrucomicrobiales bacterium | reverse complement strand
CTGACCGGGTGTGGGCCGCGCAAAGGGCTGCCGGGTGGGGACGTTGGGCCGGGCGGCGTTGGGCGACATACCGGGCGGTGTGCGCTGCGGAGGAATCTGCGCGGTGAGTTCCGTGGCTGCGCCTGCGAGCAGGAACACACCGATGAGAAGGAGAAAGCGAAGAGGCATGGTCGGAAAAAGGTGGGGCTCAGTTGCGCAAAACCGGACTGGGAATCAGCATGCGACGGCGGGAGACAGGTTGCGGCGTGGTGGTGCCCGGAACTTGATTGGGATTGTTCACTATGGGAGACGTTCCTGGATTGACCTGAACGTTGGTAGCGCCTGGCACGGGTGAGGTGGATTGAACGGCTCCCGGAGTCACCACGGTAGGTGAGGTGCCACCCACGGAAGTCGCCTGGTTCTGGGTGGGCACGCGCCCCACACCCGGCACAAAGGAAGTTCCCGCTGGAGTGGGCCGTCCAGGCTGACCGCCGGAGCCTGCTGCCAGTTCCCCACCTGCGGGCACACCCTGCCCGGCAGCCATGGCCTGCTGACGTCGCAGCTGAGCCTGCAACGCCGCATTCATCCGCCCTGCTGGGGTGCCTCCTTGGGGATCAACGCCACCTGCACCGGGCGTCCCGCCCTGCTGCCCAGGCTGACCCTGAGTGTTGCTGATCGTCACCTGGCGGGCCAAAGATTCGTCCACCCCCAGCGTGGCCACTTCCCCTCCCATCGCCACCTCCACCGTGCTCTTGGTCCGATCCTTATCGTAATGCACCGAAACAATGCGCATGTCTCCCGAATCATCTCCCTCCTTCAATCGCTTCGACTCCCGAGTCTGTTTGTTTTCCAAAATCACGGTATAGACCCCCTGATATCGACTCAGCGCGGCCAGCGCCCAGTCCTTCGCAAAATTCTCCCTCGGTTGCGCCACGGGCACCGTCTCTACGGCGAAAGGATTCCAATCCCACTGACTCTGATAACGCGTGATCGGATAAGGCTGAGGCACCGCGCCATCCTCCCCGATCTCCGCAGGTTCCTCGGGAGCAACCTCGGGAGCAACCTCGGGTAGCGCATCTTCCGGTGTTTCCACGTCCTCCGTCTGCGCAAAGACTGGGAGGGTGCAAAGCGCCAGCACGCAGGCGAGACAGCGATAGAACAAGTTCATTCTCACGATGGATCCTCCTCTTCGGCAGTGGATCGATCTCCGGTTAGATCGCGTTGAAACCACTTTTCCACCACCAGGCTGACATTGATCATGCTGGTCTCTTCTTCGTTCGGACTCAGGTTGAAGGCAGGAATCGCGATGAACTGATCCGGATGCTGCAACTCGTACAACCACTTCATCACATCTTGAAATTCCCCACGGCCCTTCACGGAGACTCGCGCCGAAACCAGATCTCCTTGATCCACCCCTTCCATGGGCTGCCTCTCAAAGACTTCTACCCCAAACTTGCTGGGGCTCTTTTCCAGCAACTCCAGCAGATACAATTCCGCATCTGGTCCCTTGGTATAGACGGGCAGCTCGCTGGTCACCCACTGCCGCCGCTGCTTCCAGAGCTGCTCCTGATCCAGCAAAATCTCCGCCTCGGCCGCGCGCAACTCCAAATCGTACTCGCCCGCATCGACTCGCGCCTTCCACTGGCTGAGCAACATGCCGCCAAGAAACGCTCCACCCGCTAGCAGCACGCCAGCAAAGGCCAATCCCAGGGTTCGTTCGCGAGCGGTCATCGTCGATGCAGATTCATTGTGCTGCGACCAAGCCGGGTCCCGCCTGATTCCCCATCGCATTGCGTTTGCCCTCAGCCTGAATCGTCGCCGTGCCACTTGGGGTCGGACGACTGGTGAAACCCTGATCAAACCCCCAGTCGCGGAAGTACGGGCTGCTAATCAGCTTGCCTTTGAATTCCACCGCGTGGCTGACGGAAGATGCCTCGCCACCGAGGATCAAGGTGTCATTGTTGACCAGCTCGATCCGCGTCAGGCGCACGGATTTGCTCCCTTTCATGAGTTCCACCAGCTGATGGACGATCTCCACCGCGTACTGATCCCGCTCAATGGAGCCGCCCAATCCATTCCACAGTTGCTGAGAAAGGCGGATCTCTTCCAGCTGAGGTTCCAACGCCTCCAAGCGCTCGGTCTCCGCCATCATGGCCTGCTCACGAAAATAAATCTTTGCCGCAAACACTCCCAACGCCAGCACCACACCGACAATGACAAACGACATCGTCGTCAGCGCCACACGCAGCTGCCGCCGCGCATGCCGCGCCTCCATCACCGCGTCTGGAGCCAACCGGGTCGGTTTCGGCGGCAGCGTCGGTTGAGTCAACTCTGCCAGACGCACTGGCAATCCCAAAATCTCCGCAAACTCGGGCAGCATCTCCGCCGTCGCATCCTCGCTCGTCTCCACCACCACCTCCCGCACCGTAACTGGAAGATCTTGCAGTTCCAACCCCGCCAGCACACAGCGAAGCTCCGCCGCCGCATCCCGGTCCAAGTGCATCGAACTCATTCCCTGCGCGTAGAGCAACGAGCCTGATTCATGGGAAATCGCCATCACCCAGCGTCCCGCCTCCTGGCTCAGCACCAACCGCCCGCCCTCCATCGGGTGAAATTTCACTGCTGGAGCAAAGCAAGCATCCACGACGCGAGGCAGATCCGCCCCCGGAGGCAACCCGCCAGGAGCCACCACCACCAGCGCCGAGGCATCTCGACCGGTCGGGTCCACGGGAAAAACATCCATCCGGCTGTCGCCCAGGTCCGCCTCCGTCCATCCCGCCGTCTCCAACTCCAAACGCGCCGCCCCTTCCTGCTGCGCCCGATCTGCCGACATGAATCGCATCGGCACAAAGGCCAAGTCCCGCGTCGCCAATCCCACCCAGGCAGGAGCCTTGCGCAAGCCCGACTCCCGTTCCGCCTTGCCCTCCCGAGCACGCACTCTCCAGGCCTGCATGCCATCGGCATCGGGCAGCCACGCGAGATCAGGGGTCGGCTTCACAACGGCGCTATTTTTTGAATAAGGAAGTTCAGGATACCAGTCTCCCCCCTCCAACGCAAGCCCCGCCAGCACCACCCCCAGCACCCCGGAATCACCCCCCAAAGGCCACCATTCCCTGGCGAGTTACGCCGCCTCTGAAGCCACCTCGCACCCCCTCGCAACCTCCCCTTTTCGCAACATTCACACCGCCAAAACCTCGCAAAATCGGGCCTTGGCAACTGTGTTGCTGCAACATAGTTGACGTTTGCCTGCCTGAGCTTGAGGTTGACTTGGGGCTCGTTTTGTGTTTGGGTAGCGGGAACTTAGGAAGTCATGAAAACGCTTCTTCGAGCCATCCTCGCCCTTTGCATCGGCTTGCCCGTTTGCTGGTGCGGCAATTGCTGTGGATCGGAGTCGGCGATCGAAAAAGCGAGCCCTGCGAGCTGTCCGCACTGCCTGGCCGAGGATGGCGGGAACGGCCCAACTGCTCCAACTCCGAGGGATCATGATAACTGTCCCTGCTGCAAAATGGGGGCTCAACGCCAGCCTGCGACCGCCCTGGATGTATCGGTCCCTCTCGTCCTTCCGCAGATCTCTTGGAGCTGCCCGCAAACGCCTAATTGGCTCCGGCCGACCTCTTTTGTGCCGCTTTCTCGGCCCCTGCCGATGGGGATCCGACGACGACCGCTCTATCTCTTGGAGTGCGCCTTGCTGATGTGAAAACCAGCTCGCTGGAGCAGATGGATCGCCCGCTCTGATGAGGTGGCCTGCCAGTTCATCTGGCGCTCACTTTCCCGAGAGGAAAACCTGAACCTCCAGCCCATCCGAACGCCTGGGAAACCGAAGCTTTCCCCACGGAGGCAGAGACCGACCCGGTCTGCAGCGGCCTGCCTCGTGCCCTTTTGTCTCACTGCGACCGAACCCAACTGCAAATCAAACCCAATTCCAAAGATCATGAAAACGATTCTATCTCTCCTAGTCCTGGCCGTTGCCACCTTGTCCGTCCCCTCCGCCTACGCTGGATCAGCCTGTGAAAAGTGCTGCAAAGGCAAGTGCGCGGAGTGCTGCAAGGACAAAGGCAAAACCTGTGGCAAGGACTGCTGCAAAAAGGATTGATCGCCCTTGATGGGCCTCTGACCTGAATCGGCGAGGAACCTTCCTCGCCCCTGAGCCGCCGTCATCTGCCTCGCAGGTGGCGGCGGTTTTTTGATTCATCCGGCGGAGATGAGGGTGGGTTCGCTGATGAATTCGCCCGTTTGCAACCCAGCTTCTCCGGCCCACGTTACCTTCATAACGCCTTCCATTCACTGCCCATCATGGCCACTGAGACTGCCCCAACGCACACCAACGCCCTTGCCAAAGAATCTTCTCCCTACCTGCTGCAGCACGCGCACAATCCGGTGAACTGGCTGCCCTGGGGGGACGAGGCCTTTGCCAAAGCGAAAGCCGAGGACAAACCCATCTTCCTCTCCTCCGGTTACTCGACCTGCCATTGGTGTCACGTGATGGAGCGCGAGTCCTTCGAAAACGAGGCCATCGCAGCGGTCATCAACGAGCACTTCGTGCCCATCAAGGTGGATCGCGAAGAGCGACCCGACGTCGATCTCACCTACATGACCTACGTCCAGGCCGCGACGGGTGGCGGCGGCTGGCCGATGACGGTTTTTCTCACGCCTGATTTGAAGCCCTTTTTCGGCGGCACCTACTTTCCGCCGGAAAATCAGCAGGGTCGGATTGGCTTCAAAAATCTGTTGCTCGAGTTGAGCAAGGCCTGGAAGGAAGATCGAGAGAAGCTGTTGCAAAGCTCGCAGCGTTCGGTCGAAAAACTCCAGGAGTACCTGAATCAGGGCGATGCAGCCGAGACGACCGAGGCGAGTGCCGCTCCCGACTCCATTTTGCAGAAGGCCTACGAGGATCTCTCCAGCCAGTTTGATTATCATGAGGGAGGGTTCAGTTCCGCGCCCAAGTTCCCGCGGCCTTCGACCCTGTCGTTGCTGTTTCGCATTCAGCATCTCTGGCGGGATGTCGAAAACCGCGCGAGCGAAGCCCAGTGGGCGCGGGAAATGGCGACGAAGACGCTGCGGATGATGGCGCAAGGCGGGCTGCATGATCATCTGGGCGGCGGGTTTCATCGCTACTCGGTGGATGGCTACTGGCACATCCCGCACTACGAAAAGATGCTGTATGATCAGGGCCAGCTGCTCAGTGCCTACAGCGATGCGTGGGTGATCACTCAATCCCCGATGATGGCGCAAATCGCTCGGGACATCGTGCGCTACGTCGCTCGCGATCTGACCCATCCGGAAGGGGGATTTTTCTCGGCGGAAGACGCCGACAGTCTGCCTGCGGAAGGGGCGGAACACAAAACGGAGGGAGCCTTCTACATCTGGACAGCGGCTGAGATCGATGAACTGCTGGGCAAGGAAGACGGCAGCCTCTTCCGCTACGCCTACGGAGCCCGGCGGCAGGGAAATGCGCGTCCAGAGAGCGATCCTCACGGGGAATTGAAAGGCACCAACACGCTGTTCCGGGCCTACTCCGCGAAGAAGACCGGCGAGTATTTTCAAAAGGATCCCGACGAGGTGCTGGCCGTGTTTGAGCGCTGCCGTGACGTTTTGTTTGAGGCGCGCAATCGCCGTCCTCGTCCGCATTTGGATGACAAAGTGATCACCGCCTGGAATGGGCTCATGATCAGTGGTCTGGCGCGCGCTGGCAGCGGCTTGCCGGAGCCGGAGTTCATTCAGCGGGCCGAGCGAGCGGCGGCATTTTTGCGGCAGCAATGCTGCGAGCAAGCTGGTGAGGGCACGGGATTGCGCCGTTCGTGGCGGGACGGACGGGCGGGGCCATCGGCTTTTGCCATCGATTATGCCTGCCTGATTCAGGGTCTGCTGGATCTGTATGAGGCGGGTTTTGATATCCAGTGGTTGCGCTGGGCGGTGACGTTGCAGCGGGAGATGGATGAGCGCTTTTTGGATGCGGAAAAGGGCGGGTATTTCAGTGTGCACACTGAGATGCCGCATAGCATCCTGCGCATCAAGGAGGACTACGATGGCGCGGAACCGTCTCCAAACTCGCTGGCCGCCGCCAATCTCCTCCGACTGGCCAAGATGTTGGATCAGCCCGATTGGGAGCGGCAGGCGCTGCAGATTCTGGAGCTGTTCCGAGCCACGCTTACGTCCTCTCCGACCTCGGTGCCGGTGCTCGCTGCGGCGATGGATTTTTCCGCGCATGGCCACCACCAAGTCGTGCTGGCGGGAGATCGCTCGGAGGCGGCTTTTCAAGCGCTGGAGCGCGAGGTCCGCTCCCGCTACCTGCCGGAAACCGTTTTGCTCCATGCCGATGGCGGTGAACATCAGGCGTGGTTGGCCAGCCAAAATGCAGCGCTCGCAGCGATGAAACCCGTCAATGGCCAAGCCGCCGCTTACGTTTGTCAAAACTACAGCTGTCAGGCACCCGTGACCGAGCCCGCAGCGCTCGCTCGTTTGCTGGACGGTTGACGTTTGCGCGGACGCGGGACCCGCGCTATCACACCGTCATGTCTTCCCCTTCTCTCCCCCCTGCGGCCATCGGATTCAAAGAGTGGGCCTTTGTCTGCGATGCACTGGCTCAAGGCAAACAAACGCTGATCCTGCGCAAAGGTGGCATCCATGAAGGCATGCGCGGATTTCAGTTTCAGCACGCCGCGTTTTTCTTGTTTCCCACGTGGTTTCACACTCAGGGCGAGGCCCTGACCTGGGTGCCATCGGCCGCCTCCGCGCAGGACTACAGCAGCGATCCCGGCTACGATGCCACCACCCTGAGCTTCCCTCCCGAGGAGACGCGTCAGCGGGTGGACATCGATGCTTTTTGCACGTTGGAAGGACACTGGCGGGTGACGGATTGGGATCGCGTGGCTGCGCTGGCTCCTCTGCACATTTGGAAGGAGAGCGTGGTGCGGGAGCGCTTTGCCTACGATGAGGAGAGCTGCCTCCACATCGCGCTGGTGCGGACGTGGCGGTTGCCGCAGCGATGGACGTTTGATTACGAAAAAAAATACGGCGGCTGCCGCTCCTGGGTGAATGTCCCTGACGATGGCCTCTCCCTGCTGCCGGGAGCGACTCCCGCGCTCACCGACGCGGCTTGGGCGGAGACGGCGGAGAAAATCCGGGGTGTTTTGGAAAGCGGAGCGGCTTGACCTAGGCTCCGTCTCCAGGGCAAAATGGCCGCCATGCAAAGTCCCGCTGATCCCTCTGCCACGTTGGTTCCGATAGAGCTTGAGCCTGGGCTGCAAGCTTTTCGCTGCCCCACCACCCAGGGCGTTTATCTTCTAGCCTCTTCCTACTGGGCCTGGCAGCGCACGCTCGACCACGTTTTCCCCCGCCTGCCAGCGGGCGACGAGACGCTCGATGTTCCGCCACCCACGACGGTACGTCTCTGCCCTGAGACGGGCACGGTGATGACGCGATACAAGGTGGGACACGGTTTTTCTTTCTCCATTGATCGCTCGATTACCGGCGGGATTTGGTTGGATGGCGGTGAGTGGGAGGCTCTGAAAGAGCGCGGATTTCACGACGAACTGCATCGCATTTTCACCGCGCCCTGGCAGGCCAGCGTGCAGAATGCGGAACGCGAAGCGGCTCTCGACAAGCACTTTGCCGAACGGCTGGGGCCAGATTTGAAGCAGGAGGTGCAGGCCATCCGCGACCGCGCCATTGAGGCGGGAAAACTCAGTGATGTGATCGCCTTTCTCACCCAGGGGCTGCGACGCTGACCCGCCGACTCTCCACCAAACGGCGTCAAGATAACCGCCGCCGCTGCCGCAAAATCAGCTCCCCGCGATCATCCCGCTGGAAGTGGATCTCCTCCCGCGTGGCCTGCCGCCGCGCCGCTGCGCCGTGCTCCACACGGATGCAGACCTCCCAGCGATCTGCCTTCAGTTCCAGCACCCGGAACACGGGCTCCTTTCCCGGGCGGAAAAACACCCGCACCGGCACATGCCGATGGGCGGCATTCCAGAGGTGATGAGCGGGAGAAAAATCGGCCAACTCGGAGAGGGCCACGAAGATCTCTCGCAGCTCTTCTTCATTGTGCCGACGCAGCAACTTGGCGGCGGCATAACGGCGGCGCATCTCTTCGATGGCGGCGGCGACGGGGTTTTGATGCGCCTCCTCCATCTCCTCGATGAGCATCTCCTGATGCTGGCGCATGGCGGCGTGAAACGCCTCCCGAGTGATCTCTCCCGCGTCATACTGGCGGAAGAGCTGGCGCGGGGTCGGCAGCGGATCCATCACGAAGGCAGGGGGTGGGTCACTCCCACTCGATGCTGGCGGGCGGCTTGGTGGAGATGTCGTAGAGCACTCGATTGACGCCGTTGACCGAGTTGAGGATTTTGTTGGAGACGCTGCGCAGCAGGTCGGGGGGCAATTCCACCCAGTCGGCCGTCATGGCGTCTTCACTGATCACGGCGCGCAGGGACACCGCTGCCTCGTAGGAGCGCTCATCCCCTTTCACACCAACGGTTTTCACCGGCAGCAACGCGGCGTAGGCCTGCCACACACGATCATACCAACCGGTACGGCGCAGCTCGTGGATGAAGATGGCATCTGCCTCGCGGGTGGTTTCGAGCCGCTCGGGCGTGATCTCGCCGGGCACTCGGACGGCCAGGCCCGGCCCTGGAAAGGGATGCCGCCACAAGGCGCGATGCGGGATGCCCAGGCTCTCACCCAGCGCCCGCACCTCGTCTTTGAACAGCTCGGCCAGGGGCTCCAGCACCTTGCCCTGCCGCTGCAATTCTAAAATGCGATCCACTCGATTGTGGTGCGTCTTGATCTTGGAGGCGATCGAGCCGCTGGAGGCGCTCTCGATCACGTCGGGATACAGCGTACCCTGAGCCAGCAGCTGCACGTCTGCCGCCACTCCCCAGAATTGATCCACAAAGAGATCGCCGATGATGCGGCGTTTCGCTTCAGGATCGGTGACGCCTTTCAAAGCGGAGAGGAAGGCCTCGGAAGCATCCACCACCTCGATCGGCACGCCGACTTCGGCAAACTGCTCCACCACCTCGGCGGTCTCGCCTTTTCGCATCAAACCGGTGTCGATGTAGATGCAGCGCACCTGCACGCCTGCGCGATGCAGCAGCACCGCCAGCACGGTGGAATCCACGCCACCCGAGACCCCGCAGACCACCTCGCGGGAGCCGACTTGATCCCGGATCTCATCGAGCATGCGCGCTTTGAACGCCTGGATGTCAAAGGGAGCCAGCGTCGCGCCTGATCGGGTGAGGAAGTTGTTCAGGATCTCTTTGCCCTCATGGCTGTGCGTCACTTCGGGGTGAAACTGGATGCCCCAGCAGCTCTCGCCAAATCGCAACGCCACCGGCACGGCGTCTTCGTTGGTGGCGATGACTTCCGTCCCCTCGGGCAGATCCGCCACGGTGTCCGAGTGACTCATCCAGATGCGCGACTCGTGGCTGATGCCTTCAAACAAACGCGCTGCCTGCCGCACCACCAACCGAGCCGGGCCATACTCCCGCGTCACACCGGGACGCACCGAGCCACCGTGCTTGATGTTGAGCAGCTGCATGCCGTAGCAGACTCCGAGCACGGGCACGCCCAGGCTCATGAGTTTTTCAAAGTCCACGTCGGGAGCATCCACTTCCGAGGTGGATCTCGGTCCGCCTGAGAGGATCACGGCTCCGGGTTTCTCCAACCGAGCCAGTTCCGAGGGCGGATACAAGTGCGAGGCAAAACCCAGCTCCCGCACACGGCGGACAATGAGCTGGCTATACTGCGAGCCGTAATCCAGCACGGCCACTTCGTTTTCGATCATAACAACGGATGCAAAAAAGGGAAAAAAGAGGGGACTCGTTTCAGCGGAGGGAGCGATCTCAGGTGCCGGGTTCGTAATTGACCGGTTCCTCCGTGATGACCACGTCGTGCGGGTGGCTTTCCTTCAAACCGCCCGCCGTGATGCGGACAAAACGGGCCTTCTCTCGCAGTTCATCGAGATTGCGAGCGCCGACGTAACCCATGCCGGAGCGCAATCCCCCGGTGAGTTGAAACACCACATCGGCCAGCGGCCCTTTATACGGCACCCGCGCCTCCACGCCTTCGGGCACCAGTTTGCCGGACGAATTCTGGCCGTAGCGATCTCCCGCGCCTTTTCGCATGGCTTTGAGCGAGCCCATGCCACGGTATTCTTTGAAGCTGCGGCCCTGCCATTTCACCATGTTTCCAGGACTCTCCGTGGTGCCCGCCAGCAGGGAGCCCAGCATGACGAAGTCGGCCCCTGCTGCGAGGGCTTTGACGATGTCTCCCGAGTAACGAATGCCACCATCAGCGATCACCGTCACGCCCGCAGGTCGGCAAACTTCAGCCACCGACTGCACGGCGGTGAATTGGGCCATGCCCACGCCGGAGATCACTCGGGTGGTGCAGATCGATCCCGGACCGACGCCCACCTTGATGGCAGAAACGCCGGCTCCCATGAGGTCCCGTGCGCCATCCGCCGTCACCACATTGCCCGCCACCACGGGGAAGTCATCTCCCAACGCTACGCGCAGATTGGCCACCACGGCCAAGACGCGCGTCGTGTGCCCGGTGGCCGCATCGATGAACACCGCGTCCGCTCCCGCCGCTTTCAGGGCCAGGGCGCGCTCCACGCAATCCTCGCCCACGCCCACGGCCGCCCCGACTCGGAGCTGGCCATTGGCGTCCTTTGCGGCGGAGGTAAACATTTGCCGCTTGATGATGTCCTGCTTGGTGATGAGTCCCGCCAACCGATCCTCCGCATCCACCAGCGGCAGTTTTTCGATCCGGTGGGTGTAGAGCACCTTCAGCGCTTCGTCAAATCCAGTGCCAGGAGCCGCCGTCACCAGCCGATCTCGCGGCGTCATCATCGCGCTGACGGGCGTCTCATCGTCCTCGATGTACCACATGTCCCGGCTCGTCACCATGCCCAGCAGACGCCCCGCGTCATCCACCACGGGAAATCCACTGACCCCGCGCTCGGCCATCAACCGCGCCACCTCCGCCAGCTTGGTCTGCGCACCGACGGTGTGGGGGTTTTGAATCACGGTGTTTTCGGATCGTTTCACCCGCGCCACCTGCTCCGTTTGATGCTCGATGGGGCAATTCCGATGCACCACGCCCAGGCCGCCCTCGCGGGCCAGAGCGATGGCCAGCTCCGCCTCGGTCACGGTGTCCATCGCGGAAGATAAAACCGGAATCCGCAGGTCGATCGCCGCGCCCAGCCGGCTGCTCAAATCCGTTTCCGCAGGCAGCACCTGGCTCAGTGCAGGCAGCACCAAAACGTCGTCAAAACTCAGCGCTAAAGAAGGAATCTCGCCCATGGGCCATCAAAGCAAGGTCCGGCCCACTGTCATGCAAAATTTTGGATCGACGCGGGGCGAGCCCT
>JAGRPD010000118.1:5228-8259 GCA_020439875.1 Verrucomicrobiales bacterium | reverse complement strand
ATCCTGCTGGCGCTGCTGGCCAGCGGGGCGTTTTTTTATTTTTACACGCTGCGGCGCATGAAGTCGGAGCCGGTACCAACGTCTGAACCAGCGATGGAGGCGACGTCACCTGGACCGAATGAGGCGGCAAAGGCAACGGAGCCAGACGAGGCGAAAACAGCCACTTCCATGCCTGCACCGGAATCTGCGCCCAAGCCTGCCGCGTCGGAGCGGCCTGCGTTTGGCTTTGCCCGTCCAACAGATCTGGGGCAAACCCTGCTGGAGCAGGTGGGGCTGGGTCAATGGGAGACGGCGGGACAGCTGGCGGCAGCGGGAGAATCGGGTCCGCTGGCGGAAGGGGCGGCTGCGGTGTGGCAGCGGTTGGTGAAGGAGCTGGGTGCCAAGCCAGGGGAGCTGGATGCGGTGACGCTGGTGGGTCAGACTGATCAAGGAACGCGGGTGAATCTGCCTTTCACTCTGGCCGATGGATCTCCGGTGAATGTGGCGGTGGACGTGGTGAGGGATGATAAGATGGGGTGGAAGGTGGCGAGATTTCACCTGCCTGAGAAGGTGGCGGCGGCGTTGACGGCCCCGGCACCCTCGGCGGTGGCGATGATGCCGAAGCCTGCGGAGGCTGGCGCGGGGTCGGCGACTCCGGAGGCCGCCATGCCAAACAAGGCGGTGGCTGAATCGAAGGGTTCCAAGGTCGCCGCAGTGGCGACGTCGGCTGGAACTGCCCCCGTCTCCCCTGCCTCGGATGCTCCTCCCGGAAGCTCGGCGGCAGCGGCGATGCCCAAGGCGACGCCTGCGATGAACGAGCTGTTTGTGGTGCAAAAACAACCGGATGCCTTGAGTTTTGCCCATGACTTCGTGGGGACACTGGTGGGGCTGGACTTTGCCCAAGCGCGCACGTTCATTGATGAATCGCGGGTGCCTGCAGAGCGATTGGCGGCCTTGTGCATCGTGTTTGAAGAGGGCGAGTATGCGTTGCAGACCTCCAAACCGTTGGTGGTGACGGCGGCTAGCCCAGACGTGGCCTGGGTGATCGCGCAAGTGACCTCGGATGCGCTGGGGCAGCGGACAGAGTTTGGCCTGGAGTTGCAACGCCAGGGGGAAGACGAGCCGTGGCAGGTGGTGGGGCTGAACATGTCGGAAATCTTGGCCTCCTTTGCTGAGGCCGCACCGAAACTGGGGGTGCCCTACACGCCGGTGGTGAAGAACCCGCGCGGTGGCGAGTCGCTGGCGCTGTATTTTGAATACGATGAGGCGGGGCTGCATCCACGGGCGAAGCGACAGCTGGAGATCGTGGCGGACCTGCTGAAATCGGATGCGTCAAGGCGGTTGCGGATCGCTGGCCACACGGACGCCCTGGGATCGGATGATTACAATCTGGGACTGTCGGAACGGCGGGCGGAGACGGTGAAAAAGGAGCTGGTCGCTCTCGGTGTGAATGGCAATCAAATCGTGACGGAAGGTCGCGGCAAAGCTCAGGCGCTGGAGCCGAATCAAAAGGCGGATGGATCCGACAACCCCGAAGGAAGATCGGTGAATCGACGGGCAGAAGTTTTTTTGGATTTTTAATCGAGCCGACGAGCCACGCAGCTTCCGACTGGACGAGCTGGTTTGATGGAGGTAAAGCCGGAAGATGCCTGCCGATCTCCCTCCCGCCGCGCTGATCACGGGTGCAAACCGAGGCCTCGGCTGGGAGTGTGCGCGACAGCTCGTAGCGGCGGGCTGGCGGGTCTTCCTCGGCATGCGCGACGCTCAAGAGGGTCAGCATCGGGCGGCTTCGCTAGGGGACGCGGCGGTAGCGATCCCCATGAACGTCATGGACATCGAGTCGGTGAGGCAGGCCGCCAGGCTCGTGAGTGAGCAAACCGCGTGCCTGCGCCTCCTCATCAACAACGCGGGGATCTATCCCTCCGGTGATGCCAATCCCCTCACGGTCGGGGCGGAAGAGATGCAGCGGACGCTGCTGACGAATGTGCTGGGACCCCACGCAGTGCTGGAGGCGTTCACTCCACTGCTGGCGGCGGCGGGCGGTGCCTGCGTGGTGAATGTGAGTTCGGGTTTGGGATCGTTCGCGCTGTGTGCGGGGGAAAAAGCGGAACTGGGAGCCTACGTGGGTGCCTGCTACGGCACCTCGAAGGCGGCACTGAACATGCTGACCGTGAGCTGGGCCAAGCATTTGCGCTCCGCCCGCATCCTCGTGAATGCGGTGAGCCCCGGCTGGTGCCGCACCGACATGGGTGGCAACCAGGCCGAACGATCCCCCGAACAAGGAGCACAGACCTTGCTGGAGTACGCGATTTTGGATCCCGCAAAAGGTCCGAGCGGGCGCTTTTTTGGTCCAGAGGGGGAATTGAGCTGGTGAACCCTAGCGCGTAACGACGCCAGGATCTCTTCCACACATCCAACACTCCCCCCACGCCCGGCCCCCTCGCGCCGACAGCTCAGTGTCTCCGATTCCGCGCCCGGGGACCGATTCAAAGTCAACAGTGTTGCAGATACACAGTTTGCTTTGCCCCATTCTACAAGGTTTCGGTGATTTAAAAGCTGCAAAAACACGCGCAATGTCGGCGTGAAAACCTCCCCTCTTCATGGGGCACCGGAGGCATCCGCAGCCTTCAGGGCGTGGGTGCGCCCGAGGCGGTCAGGGGCGCAAATACTCCAGCAGCGGCCCGCACGGAGATGCCTTGGTTTTTTGCATACGCTCGGGCAGCGGCCTGGCGGATGCGCTCGGGATCCTCGCCCTTGCGCCACGATTCAAGGGCTGCATCCAGCAGGAACGCTCCGGGATACATGAGCTGCTGCGTCATGAGGCGCGGCCGACAGCCGAGCGCGCGAAGTCGATTCCCAAAATAGCGCTCGCTGAGGCAGCAGAGCACGATCACCTCAGTGTGATTGGCGGCCACGGGCTGGGGCGGCTGCAGCTTAAAGTCCATCAGCCCGTTGTGCCCGATGAAGGCAGCCAGATCGCAAGCTCCCGCAGCAGCGCACTGCTCAAACGCCGCCAAACAGGCTCGCAGCGCCGACCCACGGTAGGCTTCGG
>JAGRPD010000118.1:0-5173 GCA_020439875.1 Verrucomicrobiales bacterium | reverse complement strand
TCCTTTTCTGACTTCACCACGGTCCAGCGATGAGCGCTGCGAAACCAAGATCCGAAGCCATCGGAGCAGCCCCAGTAGAGATTGGAGTCGGCGTCGTCACCATTGCCGATCTTGGCTCCGACCGGGACGATGCCTTGCGTTTTGTTGTCGCAAAGAGCGATGAAGACACGCACCTGCTTGGGTTCCGCCCGCAGAGTCGGAATCACCAGCTGGAAACACAGCAGCCAGACCGTGAGAAGAACCCAGCGCGAGAGCCGCGAAGGACGGTGGCAAAAGCGAAAGGCAACGGCATTCATGGGCGCATCGGGCGGTAGGTCCCCTGCTTGCGGTAGGTCCCCTGCTTGCCGTAAATGATGCGGTCCATGGCCTGCTCGAGATCGAGACCATTGAGCACGGGGCGCAAATCGGCATGTTGGGCGGTGTTTTCCACCTGAGGCAGCTGCATCAAGCCCGCGAAATCCCGTTGATCGATGCAACGACGCACCTGCGGATCCCGACCCAGCCTTTGAATCTCTGGATGATTCAAAAGTCGGCGCGTCCGCGGATCCTGCGCCAGCCTCGCCCACTCGGTACCATCGGGCCAGAGGATCAGCAGGCGCGCGAGATTCGCCGTCGCCCGCATGTCGAAGGGGTCCATCCGCTCGGCCAACGAGCCGAGGCTGCTCTGGTCCACTTTTTGACTGACCTGATGCCACAACGTGGAGGCCTCCGAGGTGAGTCGATGACCCTCTCGCGCCACAGCCGAGGCCGTCTCCAGGCCATAAAGATTGCCCACCAGTCGCAGGACCATCGATCCCACCCAGAGCAGAAAACCCGATGGCAACACACTGACGAGCATGCCCTTCCATCCGTTGAGCGAGCCAAACAATCGCAGCAATCCCAACCCCGCCAGGATGTGAACCGCGCCTTTGCATAAAATAAAAGTCAGCACCCCTGCTGCTGCCGAGAAAATCAGCAGGCGGTCCGTGGTCATGCTGGTGGATCCGCGACCAAAAACATCCGCGCGATGCCGAAACACATACCACGCGACGGCGACGGCGATGGCGAGACTGGCCATCGTGAACAGCTGCTTCACCACCCCACGCGTGAACGCCAATCCCGCCAAAAACGCCACCAGCGCCGCTGCAGAGGCAGCGACCCAGGTGGTGAGGGGGATCCGTTCGAGGGTGTCGAGGACCGGAGAGACGGCGGCCATGAGCATTTAATTCAAGCATCTAAATTATCAGTAATTCTAGATTTTGCAACGTCAGATCTCGACCTGCGAGGAAGCCGTCAACCCCAATCCCTCCAAATTTCGCGGTTGCCGCCGACGCAGGGACTCGCCTATGGTGGACGCCAATATGGCAAATTTGAACAAAGTGATGCTCATCGGCAATCTCACCCGAGATCCCGAGGTGCGCTACACCCCGAAAGGCACGGCGGTGGGAGACATCGGGCTGGCGATCAACCGCACGTTTACCACCGACACCGGCGAGCGCCAGGAAGACACCACCTTTGTCGATGTGACACTCTGGGGCCGCACTGCGGAGCTGGCCCAGCAGTACCTTCACAAAGGGCGCCCGGTTTACATTGAAGGACGGCTGCAAATGGACACCTGGGAGGATCGCAACACGGGACAAAAACGCAGCAAACTCAAAGTCGTGGCCGAGAACATGCAGTTCCTCGGCAGCCGAGGCGATGGCGAAGGCGGTGGCGGTAACTACAGCGGAGGCAGCTCCTCAGGCTCAAGCGGCGGATACGATCGGCCCCAGCGCTCGGCCGGTGGTGGTGGAGGACGCCCCGCTCCTCAGCGTCCTCCGGCTCGCCAGGATGATGACTTCGGTGAGGGACCGATCACCGAGGGATTGGACGACGACGACATCCCGTTTTGATCCCCACCTCGTCGAGCTGGCCCGCACAGCCTGCCGCCGGGAACCATTCGGCGATCACTTCCCGGAAACTCGCCCTTTCTCGCTGGCGATGATCTTGCCAAAGGCCCCGCCTCACGCCAGCATGGCGCGTGGCCTATCGCACCGCTCCTGAACCCATCCCCGGCATGCCCTCGGGCGTGCCTCACATCATCGGCAACGAGTTTGCCGAGCGATTCAGCTTCTACGGCATGCGGGCGATCCTGTTCGTCTTCATGACCACCGCACTGAAGACACATCAAGGAGCGGCTGATCTGATGCAGGAGGCCGAGGCGACGGCGTGGGTACACACCTTCATCACGGCGGTTTATTTCACCCCCCTCCTCGGTGGCCTACTGGCGGATCTGGCGTGGGGAAAATACCGCACCATCATGCTGCTGTCCCTGGTGTACTGCGCCGGACATCTCGTGCTGGCGGTGCAGCCGACCCGACAAGGCCTGATGCTGGGCCTGGGGCTCATCGCGCTCGGCGCGGGCGGCATCAAGCCCTGCGTCTCCGCCCACGTCGGCGATCAATTCGGCGCTACCAATGCCCACCTCCTGCCCCGGATTTACCAGTGGTTTTATTTGGCGATCAACGCCGGCTCCGCGCTCTCCATGCTGCTGACACCCTGGCTGCTGAAACATTACACCGCCCATGTCGCCTTTGCCGTACCCGGCGTGCTGATGTTGGTCGCCACGGTCGTATTTTGGCTCGGACGCCATCGTTTCGCGCATATCCCGCCCGATCGAGCCGGGTTTCTGCGAGATTTGACCCAGCCTCGCTTTCGCCGTCGGCTGGTGGGGCTATTGGCGCTTTACGTGCTCGTTGCAGCCTTCTGGTCCATCTTTGATCAAACCTCATCGCGCTGGGTGGCGCAGGCAGAAAAAATGGATCGACACTTCCTGGGTACCGAGATTTTGCCTGCCGCCATGCAGAGCCTGAATCCCGTGCTGGTGCTCACCCTGATCCCGCTCTTGACCCTGATCGTTTACCCCTGGCTGAGCCAGCACATGCGCCTCACGGCCATGCGGCGCATCGGTGCGGGCTTCGTCGTCACCCTCGGTGCGGTGGCCGTATCCTGGTGGATCGAGCGGCAAATCGACGCGGGCGATCAACCGTGGATCGCCTGGCAAGGACTCGCCTATTTGCTGATCACCACCGCCGAAGTGCTGGTCTCCGTGACCTGTCTGGAATTCAGCTACACCCAGGCCCCACCGCGACTGAAGTCCTTCATCATGTCCCTCTATCTGCTGTCCGTCGCGCTCGGAAATTTCTTCACCGCCCAGCTCAATAGCTGGATCCTGCGCCACGATCCCCCGTCGCTGGCGGGCGCAGGCTATTGGGCCTTCTTTTTCAAACTCCTGCTCGGAGCCACCGCCTTGTTCCTCATTGTGTCCATGTTTTATCGAGAGCAATCCAGCCTCGCTGACGACCCCGATCCGGCCGACGCGGCCCCGTAATCTCCCCGCCGCTCTCGCTTCAAAAATGCTCTTCTCGCGGATCCAGGAAAGCCTCTAGCCCCGATATCACCTCCTCGACAGCCAGCTCATCGATCGCCTCACCCCGCGCCCCACGGAGGGTTCGCACCCCATCATTGAGCGGACTCCACACGGCCGGGTCCGTCGGCCCAAACAGTAGCAGGGCAGGCAGTCCCACCGCCGCCGCCAGGTGGGAAATGCCACTGTCGTGCCCCACAAAAACCGCACGCCCACTCAGCGCCTCCGCTCGCAATTGCCGCGCCAATTCCGGCAGCGGAACTCCATGCACCTGCCCCGTCACTCGCTGCCTCCAAGCCGGTGTCGAGAGCCCGTCCAAGATCCCTCGATCTCGTTCCGCCTCACCCGTAATCAGACGCCATTGCCATTCCGGACGGCGTTCTCGCAACGCATCCACCACCTCCGCCCAACGCTCCAGAGGCCAGGTCTTTTTTTCCGATCCACTACCCGGATGCAACCACAGCCTGCGCTGCACCGGCTCATTCGCCTCATCCACCTGCTCCACGGCTGGATGCAGCTGCGGCGCAGCCTGTTCCAAAAAAAGCGCCAACCGCTCCAACGGACGCGCCAGCTGCACAGAAGCCGGCCCACCATCCGGCTGCACGCGATGCGGACACTCGATCAACGTCCGCACGCCCAAGCGCTCCAGGTTTTCACGGAAATACCCATCGCCATCGTAAAGATAGCTCACCACCAAATCAAAACTCCGAAAGTAAGCCGCCGTCTCCTCATCCACCACCGCCCTCGGCACAAAAAGCGGAGCCATGCGACGATGCTCCAAATTTCGCGCCCGCGCCGCCACCCCAGCCGTCACCGCCAAGTCCGCGATGCCAGGATACCCCAACACCTCCACTTCCGCGTCAGGCAAACCCTCCGCCAGCAGACGAATCGCTGGCAGCGTGAGGATGAAATCCCCGACCGCCCCGCCCCGGATGACCAAAATGCGCGCCATGCCAATGGACAGACCGCGACCTCAATACCACAGCAACGCCGCCACCAGCAACACTGCACCGTAGCCGATGCCAAACCCCACCGCCGCCTTCCAGCGTCCGTCACTTTTCAGCAACCAATCCACCCCATCCCGCATGAGGTATGGCATCCCAACCAAAAACATGCCCCCAATGATCCAAGCATACGCCAGGATGGGCAGCAGCAAACGACTCGTCAGCGGCTGCAGAAACGCCGCGTAAAGCACCGGAGCCGCCGCCAGCAGCATCAAACTCCCCAAAGCCCGGACCGCCAGGAACTCCTTCACATACGAAATCACCAGCACAAAAGCCACCGGCAGCAAGAACAGCAACCAGCGCCGCAAAAAGAAATACTCCCCCATGTCCGTCGCCTGCATCACCATCATGGACCAGACAAATCCCACCGCCAAAAGCGCCACTCCCCAAGGGTAGCTTCGCGGGAACGCACGCAGAAACGCCTTGGCCTTCTCCCCTCTCAACAAAGCCCACAAATGCACCGCCAGCAGCAGCAGCCCCAGCGCGATGCCCGTCCCCTTCAACGGGATACCGCCAGTGGGCGACTGATGGTAGAGGTAATAGTAGAGATCTCTCAGCATGAAACGGCGAACAAAAACCCCGCAGGACATCTGCGGCGGGCGCTAGGGTGGCGCAAGCCAGGGTCCCACGCAAGTCCTCTCCAAGGCCGAACCGAAAACCAACACCAAGGCCAATTCATCAAAGGCTTCTCTCGAGCATCCCGTGTTTCGCTCAATGCGAGCAAGAAATCGAGGAAAAATCAACTCTCCCCGACGGATCGCCTCACCACCGCCTCCACCCGCAG
>JAGRPD010000117.1 GCA_020439875.1 Verrucomicrobiales bacterium | reverse complement strand
GCTCAATGGGCGGAAGGCAGCCGAGTGGTGGAGACGCCGTACCTGGAGGGATCGCTGACGCTGCTGGACAATGAAACTGGTGGCGTGCTGGCGGTGGTGGGCGGGCGCGACTACTTGCAGAGCCGGTTCAATCGGGCGGTGAATGGATCTCGCCAGATCGGCTCGACGGTGAAACCGTTTGTCTATGCGGCGGGTTTGGAGGCGGGCCTGCTGCCGGGCACGATGGTGAGTGATGCGCCGCTGCAGGCAGGGGAGATCGACGAGGCGGCATCAGACTGGAATCCGTCCAACTCCGATGGCAAATTCCTCGGTCCGCTGCCCATGGCAGAAGGGCTGGTGCAGAGTCGCAATACGATGACGATCCGGGTCGGCAACTACGCCGGACTGAAACGGGTGATGGAACTGCTGCAGGATGCGGGCTTGGGCGGCGGCATGGAGCGGACGCCGCAGGTTTTCATCGGCAACGTCGCCGCCAACAGCTACGGTCTGGCCACGGCGTTTTCGGTTTTTCCCAATGAGGGGGCGCGCAAGCGGCCGTACGTCATTCAGCGCATCGTCGATGGCACAGGGCGCGTGCTGTATCAGACACCGGTGCTGGAGGTGGAGGTGCTGCGCCCGGCGGTGGCGCTGCTGACACGCCAGCTGCTGGAGCGGGTGATGAATGAGGGGACGGCGGCGTCGCTGCGCCGGGAGCTGGGTTTCAAAGCCTGGGGTGGGGGAAAAACGGGCACCACCAACGACTATCGCGATGCCTGGTTTGCGGGTTACACCGCGCGGCTGACGGCGGCGGTGTGGGTGGGATTTGATCAGTCGCGCCCGATCGTCGATGAGGGTTACGGCAGCCGACTGGCGCTGCCGGTGTGGGCGGATGTGATGCAGAGCGCGATCAATCTGGGCTACACTGGAAAACCGCCTGCGGATCGGGTGCCGATGACGCAGGTGCGGCTCTGCCGGCAGAGTGGTCTGCTGGGAGAGCCGGGTTGCGAGGCGGCGGGGGCGGAGTACGAGGCGGAGATGCCGTATGAATTGGTGCCGCAGGGATTCTGCACGCTGCATGGGGAGGGGCAGCAGAGGTCGAGCGGCGGTCTGCTGCAGCGGCTGAAAGGCTGGCTGCGCTGAGGGGGCTACGGCGCGGACTGCGCGGACTCTGCGGGTGCGGTCGCGCGGGGTTCGAGACGGCTGTGTACGATCATGAGTTGGCGCAGCCGGAAGGGAGACTCTTCCAAAGCGGGCAGGTGATCGAGATGCAGGGTGAGATGTTCGTCGATGGCGTCAGCATCGAGCCGAATGGTGCCGAGGCTGAGGATGCCGAAGTGATCGGTGGCTCCGGTGACATCCTCTTCGGTGAAGACGTGATCGAGTTCGACGTGATCCCAGCTGAGATGAAGCGCGAGACCGCGGGGCAATGGAGCAGCGAGGGCGTAGTGCAAGATGACCTCATAAGTGTCTGCCGGGGCGTCGGTGACGTGCCAGGTGATGCTGTCAAAGGCGGAAGCTTCCGCTCGTGAGGGATCGGTGGGCGCGGGATGAATTTTGTTTGCAGTCGCGGGCAGCAGGGTGAGCAGGGCGGCCCGTTGCCGGGGAGGCACGGGAGGCGTGCCGGGCATGGGAGCTTCACTCTCCGGTTCTTTGCTCAGACGCAGGGCGATGCTGAGATCGACAATGCCGTCACCTTCGAGGATGCGCTGCACGCGCTGCTGCTCCCGGGCCACGGCGGCGGCGTCGGTGGCAGAGGTGGTCTGGGCGGCCAGACGCTGGAGATCGGCGGCGTACTGAGCCAGCAGGGGGGCGTGCAGTTTTTTCAGCTCAGCCTGGTAGGTGGCCTCCAGCTGCTCCAGCGGGCTGGGCGGCACGGCGGCTTCTTGAGCGATGCCGGGACTCGCGCTGCTGAGGAGTGCCGCAGCAGCCCAGAGCCCGCACCGGATCGGGGAGAAAAATCGGGTCATGGCTTGGCGGGCGTTGGCGTGGGAGGGAGCGGGCTGATGGCCCAGGCTCCGATGCGGGGGAGGGTGGCGCGAGTGCTGGTTTGCTGATCGAGCAGGGCGGTGAGCAGGGCGGTTTCGAGCACTGGGCGATTGGGGTGAGGGTTGGCGGTGACGGCGGCCAGACCTTGGGCGACCAGGAGATTTTGGAAAAGCCCCAACTCGGGCAGGAAGACGAGCGCGGGACTGACGCCGGAGGCATCGGGCGTGTTGCGCAGCAGCAGCCGCAGGGGCCGCCCCTCCAGGTAGCCGGCGGTGAATTCGGCGGCGGCCCGACCAAACAGGGCGGCGTCTGCCGGAGCGATGTCGAAGGCGCGGGTGAAGGCGCTGGAGGTTTGGTCCGTGGGACTGGCGCAGGTGACCCACTGCAGGCGGATCTGAAGCCGCTCACCCTCGTGCTCCACCCAAAAGCGATCTCCCGTATTGCTCGGGTCTTTTTGATAAATGGCTCCTTCGAGGTCCTGAAAGCCCGCCATGCCACCGAGACTGGTCATGGGCCGAGGCAGCAGGGGTTGCTTGGGTTTGTCTTCGCGGAGGTTTTGTTGAGTGGCCTGTCGAGCCTCCGCCTGGATTTGGGTTTTCCACTTGGGATAACGGGCGGCCAGCTCCTGGAGGGCGGTCTGCTGATCGGCGATGACGGCGCGGCGACTGTCGGCCAGGCGGTCGCGCAGGTCTTTCCGCAGGGAGTCCAGCAGCTGGGTGATGGGAGTGACGTCCGACGAGTCGGCAGCCGGTTCTGAGGGCGGGGACTCGGTGGCGGGAGGTGTGGTCGGCACGAGGGCCAGGTTTTTGATCCAAATGATGTTGCCGGGGTAGCCTTGCTGTGGCGTCAGGCGCAGGGTGATGGGGCTGCGAGTGAGGGAGATGGGGCCGACGCGGAGGCTGGTGTATTCGGTGGTTTTTCGGGTGGATGAAAGCTCGATTTGAAGGTGATTCGCCTCGCTCTGGGACAGCAGAGAGACCTCGAAAAAATCAAACAGCGCGGTGTCGGCGGCCTGAGCCACGGCGGAGGTGGAGGGGATTGGCGCATCCAGCAGCAGGTATTCGAACTCCAGATCGTACTCCCCGGGTTTGATGGGCAGATTGGCCCACTCGACATAGCTGCTGGAGGTGCGCCAGCCGGTGAAGACCCGACCTTGCTCAGCGGGCTCGGTATCGGTGGGGGCGGTGACGCCGGCGAGCCGAGCCTGGCTGGCAATGAGGGGGATGGCCAGGGACTTGGCCAAGGATGAATCGGTGGGGTCGTAGAGGGCGGTGAGTTGGTCGCGCCGCTGCTGGATGGCCAGAGCTTGCTCGAAATCCCCCCGGGCGGCGGCTTCCGATTCCTGGCGGGCCAGAGCGCGCTCAAACTGCTCGGTCAGCAGCTGAGACTGGCTCAAAATCTGCCGATGAAATTGACTGCGCAGATCCTGGATGCCACCGACCGCTGGGGTGACCTGGAGCGGTATCTGAGCGCGGCAGGGCGTCAGAGGGAGGAGGGCGTGGATCGCTCCGACGAGCAGTGCGAACGGAAGTCGGTGCATCATCGGTTGGCAGGGATGAGTTCGACGCCACGCAGGTGCATCAGGTTGCGCTTCACCACGGTGCTGGCGGTGAGGCGCAGCGGACCGTCTCCTCGGGTGATTTTCAGCGTACCCAGGTTCTTGGCTTCGGGTCCGCGCAGGGTGGTATCCATCAGCCCGCTAAGGTGGTAAGAATCCTCCGCCACCTCGAGCCGACCGCCCTCCACCGCACTGCATTCGTAGTGGAGGATGACTTCATATCCGCCGGAAGGAAGATCAGGCAGCTTCCATTCCACGCTGTCCCCGGCGCGGCTCCAGTCGGTGATCTCCTTTTTTTTCTCATCGTAGCGGGGTCCATTGAGAAGGGCCTTTTCGAGAGGGAGAATGATGCGACCGGGCAGCAGGGCCGTGCGCAGGGACTTCTCCCGAGACTCCAGCAGGAGGATCTCCCGGCTGATGCGTTCCAGGTCCAGCTCCCGGTCATGCTGCTCTTTTTGAATGCGGAGGGCGTCCTCGTAGCGGCGACTGGCGGCCAGCTGGGTCGTCAGGCGGGCCAGATCCGAGAGGTGCGCTTTGAGGGGATCCAGGCAGGATTGCAGCAGTTCGCGGTGAAAAATGAGCTGGCGGAGTTCCAACGGCTCCAGCACCTCCGGCACGTCTTCCGCATCGTTGGAGGCGGCAGCGGCGGTGGCCTTGGGGGCAGCGGCGGGGCTGCTGATCATGCTCAGTCCGCAGAGGCAAGCCACCATCGCCAGCAGCCACTGGCAGCCGCCCAGGCATGGGCGCGACAGCGGGGAAAGACGAGGGGACAGTGACATCACAAATGCGGTCCAGATTACGAGAATTACGGTGAATTGCGACAGGGATTGTCGAAGAACTCAAGGCCGACTCTCGAGGATCAATGCGGGATACTGGCTCGCCGATGCCAGCAAGGGGAGGCGAGCGGCTCAGGCTTCGGGACCCGAGGGCATCGTCTCGATGGTGGCCTCGATCTCAATGTCCAACTCGGCTCGGCAGATGTCCGACTGCAAAAAGGTGACGTGCTGGGTGGTGCCGCAGGCCTCTTCCAGCCACTCCGTGATCAGCGGCAGGCACTCCGGCTCTCTGAGGTAGCATTTGAACTGAGCCTGGCGGATGCCACTGCGTTCCCATTGATCGGGTCGCAGGGCGGAGGTCACACCCATGCGACCGAGCATGGTACGGATGTGCCGCAGTGTGGTTTGAAACTGTTGCGCCCAATCCCCCCCGCCCACACTGCGATGCCCCTCGATGCTGGCGGTGCCGGAGAGATAGACCTTGGCTCCCTCATCCCGCTCCACCCGCACACCACGGGCAAATCCCGGCGGCCTGGGACCGTAATCCGCCGGGTAATGATAGGCGGGGATTTGGGACGGGTTTTCAAAATACGTGGGCTTCGCCTCACCCGCCTCAAACAGGATCACCAAATGATCTCCATCTGCGCCCACCCCCGAAGCGGCGGGCAGGTAGGCGCGCAGGTCCACACCGAAGTGAGACTCAAATGCTGCCCAGCGGCCAATGTTGAACTGCCGGTAGCGCTCGAGCCCGCCCTGAACCGCATTGATCCGTGGCAGGTAACTCCAGACCCGGTAGAGATGCAGGCCGGATGTCACTTCCAGCAGCTGGCGGAAAACGCGCTCCGTCACGTCCTCGAGCCGACCGCTCGCATCCATCAGGGCGGCTCCGGCCAGCTGGCCTCGGCTGCGGGCCAAGGTGAAGTCTCCCTGCTGAGAGAGAGCTTCCGGTGCGAGGCCGACGGATTCGTTGGCGCGCCCCGCCAAAAGCGGCAAAGGAAGATCCAGCCGCGCGGGCATGCTCTCGGTGGAGAGACGGGCTTCGGCGGTCCCAAAGAGAATCTGAAACGCGGGAGAGATGAGAGAAATCGGGATGCTCAAGTCTTAAATCAAAGCCAGCGGGCGCGGCGCTGTCAACCATTGGGGTGAGGTGGGGGCGGTGGAAATTAGGCCTGATTCACGAGGGGCCGACGGAGTGGCGGGCTGTAGGCGGGGCAGCGACCCCGTTGCGGAGGGGGAGACTTTGAGGAGAGAATGAGGGGGTGCAGCAACGGATTCATTCGCTTTCCAAAGGCGTGTGGCCTCGATGCGAGGTGGATGCAGCCTCTCTCCAGAGCCGTGCTTCGCGGCTGCTGTTGGGCGTTCCCATTCAAATTCCACGCTGTCCGGCTCGCCACGCACAAAGGCTCGACTCGGG
>JAGRPD010000116.1:9864-10361 GCA_020439875.1 Verrucomicrobiales bacterium | reverse complement strand
CCGCCCCAAAGGCTGATGATCAGGCTGGTCAGCAGAATGACGGAAGGCACCGAGATCAAAACGGTGGTGATCTGGAAGTAGGTGGACATCACCGTGCCCATGCCTGTGAGGTACATGTGGTGCGCCCACACGAGGAAGCTAAGGAAGCCGAGGGTCAGAGCGGAGTAAACCATGCCTTTGTATCCCCACAGCGGACGGCGAGTGTTATTGGGAACGACTTCGGCCACGATGGCAAAGGCGGGCAGGATCAACACATAAACTTCGGGGTGAGCCAGGAACCAGAACAGGTGCTGATAGAGCAGCGGGCTACCACCCCCGGAGATGTCGAGGATTTTACCGCCCTCCACCAGACCCGAGGGCAGGAAGAAGCTGGAACCAAAAACACGATCGCTCAGCTGCATCAACGCGGCCACTTCCAACGGAGGAAAGGCCAGCAAAAGCAAGAAGCTGGTGACGAACATCGCCCAGGAGAAGAACGGCATGCGGAACCAGGACAA
>JAGRPD010000116.1:0-9808 GCA_020439875.1 Verrucomicrobiales bacterium | reverse complement strand
TTGAACACCATGGCCAACAACCACACGGTGTGACCGTGGAACCAGATGTTCTTGACGGCCAGATTGGTGGTGGAAGCCAGCGGGGAATACATCGTCCAACCGGTTTGCACGGCACCAGTGCCGACAAAAAAGCTGCTCACCATGAGCACGCCACTGAGGAAGAAAAACCAGTAGCTAAGCATGTTCAGGCGAGGGAAGGCCATGTCCACGGTGCCGATTTGCAGAGGCATCACGTAGTTTCCAAAAGCTGCAAAACCAAGGGGCACAATGCCGAAGAACACCATGATCGTGCCGTGCATGGCTCCGAGCATGTTGTACAGCTCCCCATTGATGACGCCACCAGGAGCCCAACGACCAATCATCTCGTGGAAGATCCCACCGAGCAGCGGGATATTTTCCAACATCTGCAGACCGGGAACGGGTTCACCGGGATAGGCGATGCTCCAGCGCATCAGCAGCATCAGGAAGAAGCCGGACAACAAAAACACCAACCCTGTCAAACCATACTGAATGCCGATGACCTTGTGATCCGTCGAGAAAATGTACTTTCTCAAGAAGCCAAGCTCATGATGGTCATGCGCGTGGGCATCTCCGTGATCGTGGTGGTGGGTTTCTGCGGCGGCACTCATTGCGATAAAACGAGGGGGGCTAGGTCAAACGGCTCAAAAGGCCGGGTTTTCGATTTCTGGAAAGGCATCGGCCAAATCAAAATGGAAGTCCACTTCGGCACGACCATTGACGATTTGAACGTTCTGAGAGACGGGATTCTTAAACCGTGGATGCCACGCCGTCACATGGTATTCGCCATCGGCTAAGGCACGATTCAGTGCAAAATGGCCTTCGGCGTCGGAAACGGCGGCATGAATGCCCTCGTGAACCACGACCCAGGCTCGCATCCAACGATGAATGTCGCACTCCAAACGATAAATCCCCGGCTGCACCAGGGGCTGAATCATCTGATCTCCCCTGCCCGGCTGGCCGACGTTCAACATGTTTTCCCCTTCCAGGGCCGTACCTTCACGATGTCGCACGAGTCGGACGTTGTGAAAGGTTTCATCGCTGTTGCGGACACAGAGTGATTGGCCTGCCTGCAGCACGACCGTGGTGGGCAGGTATTGGCAATCGACTTGATCCACCAGCACGGGTGAGTCGGGGAGGTTGGAGGCCCGGGGGCTGCCCTGCACCGCAATCACCACATCGCTGAGACCGCCGTCAGCGGAGACTTTCCACGTCGAATCTGTGACGGTTCCGTGCGCCGAACAATAGGCGTGGGAGCTGACGTCAAATTGCCGTCCCAAGGTGGAAGGACGTCCACCCATGAGCAGCACACGTCCACTGATGCTCGGCTCTTCCGCAACCAAGCCCGCAGCAGGCAAATCCCCCACGGAAGGTCCTTGGTCGGTCAGTGACCCCGGTGCGCCGCGTCCACAGCCCGAAGCCAAACCACACCAACCCGGTGCCAAAATGGCAGCGAGGAGGATGCGAGAAAAGCGAACGGCGGGCATGAAGCGAAGCGACGTGATGGATGGGTCGAGAAAGGCGTTACTTGGCTTCTGCTGGAGCTTCAGCAGTTACGGTGGCTCCAGGGCCATCAGGAATCTCTCCGGGACAATTTTTGTCGGCAAACTCGGCGAGTTCCGCCTCACTCCAGGGCGTCATCCGGGAGCCCAATTCCTCACGCACTTTGGCGACCATTTCTTTGGTCACCATGGTGCCTTCGTTGCCCCAGGTATTCCGAATGTAAGTCAGAGCGTTGGCCAAATCCTGATCCGACATGGCTCCCTGTCCGGGCATCACGTTGTTGAAGTTTTGCCCACTGACGGTCACGGGTCCGGCCAAGCCGTTCAGAACGATGCGCACCAGACGTTCGGTGCCGCCTTTCACCCAATCGGAACCCGCCAAGGGTGGGAACTGCCCCGGCAAGCCACCGCCATTGCCCTGGTGGCAACCGCCGCAGACGGCGTAGGATCCGGCCCCGCCTTTCATCGCTTTCTCAAACGGCCCCATGGCCACTGCCGCTCCGTCGCCCATGGGACGAGGATCGGGGGCGAGGACACCAGCGTAAGGGTTACTGCTCTCAAATTTGTAGCCGCCGGTCAAATGCCCCAGCTGACCACCGCCAACGACCGCCACAATAAAGCCGAGGAATATGATCCACATCGGCGCGGGAGCTTTGGCAGGTGCCATGTCCGCTTTCTCCCGACGCGCGGCGGAGTGCATGCGGTCGAGATCCGTGGTATCAGGATGAGAAGAGGAATCGCTCATGGAGGAAAGGGAAAATCGAGAACTGGGGAAGAATCAGAAGATCAGGGCGTGGGAGCCTCAGCCGCCTTGGCGGCTTCAGCAGCGGCGGCCAACCGGGCAGTTTCTCCCGGGATAGGCCAGTCCTTTTTCAGGGACAAGATGTAATCGACCAAGGCTTCCGCCTCAGCCTTGGGCACCACCTCGTAGCCCTTTTTGGGGGCGAAGCGGCCCATCAGAGGCAGGGCCAGATCCGACTTAGGACCTTGCATTTTCTGCACGGTGTAGAGGTGCCTGTAAGCTGGCATGACCGACCAATCCGCATCGGCGCGCGGCGCATAAAGTTGCATGTGCACCTGCATCCGGTTTTCAAAGCGGTAACCTGCGTTGGCGAGGTCAGGCCCCACGCGTTGCAGACCGAGCATGGCGACTTTTTCACCCAAGTAGTCACGCATGGTGTTGGCACGGATTGGCGATTCGGGACGCGGGCTTTGGTCGGCACCCCAACCGCGATGCCAGGCATCCATGGCCAACTGCGCGGGACGGATCATTTGCGAATGGCACTGAACGCAGCCCTCACGCACGTACACGATTTTTCCTCGGTGCTGAATGCCTGCGGGTGGGTAATAGCCATCCATCCCGTCCACGGCCTTGTCATAAGGCACGGGCTCCAGGTGCTGGTATTTCAGGACCGGGATGATGACCATCAGCAGCCAGGGCAGGCCAAAGGTCAAAACCAAACAAAGAACGAACTTGCGGAAGTCTCTCATGCGTTTGCTCCGTGGGGAATGGCAGAATCGGTAGGATGGTCATGCTCCTCGGCAGGGAGCAGTGTGGGAGTGGTGCCGCGGCGGCCCAAACCGGCCACCATGAGCATCAAATGGATCAAGAACCAGATGTTGGACCAGGTGATCAATGCCCAGGCAACTGCGCGGGCCACGAGGTAGGGACGGGCGTCAAGCACCACTGGCAGCCAGCTTTGATCCCAACGAGCCGCATCCATCTGGTTGCCGCCCTGCTGGATGCCAGCGAGCAAGCTGGTGATCACGATGGTGCCCACGCCATAGACGGAGAACCAAAAGTGATTGCGGATCAAACGCACCGACAACCACTCGCAACCCGCCAGACGCGGCACGATGTAGTAGATGGCTCCGAAGACACACATGCTGAAGAAGCCGTAAATCGTCACCACCTGATAGCCGTACCAAGCGTGGCTGAACTCCAAACCCAGACCGCTCCAGAAATTGGACAACACCGCCAAGATCACCCCTGCCACGGGATAAAAAATGGCTCCGAAGAAGATGAAGCGCAGGGTCGGACTGACCTTCACCAGATGATGTTTGCCCAGGGTGGTGAGGTGGTGATTCAAGGCCACCACGCCCACAGGAATCAGCAGCAACACGCCGGTCATGGAACTCACCGAGACCATCCAAGCGGGAAGCGGTCCACCGAGGTAACGCTGAAAACCGGTCCATCCCGCCAGCGCCGCCAACAGCCAGAAGCCGAGCTGGGCCAACTGATAGCTTGCTACGGGTTGACCGGTGATTTTCGGGATAAAATAGTAAGCAGCGCCGACACCCACAGGGACAAAGAACAGCAGCAGCAGACCCTGAACGTACCAGCTGGAGATGCCCGCACCCAGGGCACCGAGACCTGGCAGGCAGTGCAGGCAGACATTGGCAGTGATGAAAAGCCAAGGGAACCAGAAGCAGGCACCCAGCACATACCAGGTGCTGACCATGAAACCTTCAGGCCGGAAAGCCCGGGCAAACATGCGAACCATGGGCCAGGCAAAGACCAAAAAGCAGATTAGCAACACCGGCCAAGTGAACTCAGGCATCTCCAGCCATTCCAAGCTGGTATTGCCCCCACTCAAGATGGAAAACACACCCACGGTGACTGTAATGTTCCAAAACACTGCGGCGATGATCATCAGGGCTTTGCCGCCCCGCAGTTCCTGTCCAGAGCGCCGCGCCATGAGCCAGAGCATGACGCCGAGGCCCGCCTGAATGCCCCAACCGTAAATCAAGGCATTGAGGTGAGCGGGCTGCATGCGACCAAAGGTCATCGCTGGGCATTCATCGAGAAACTCGGGCGCAAAGCTCTTCACCGCAGCGAGCACGCCCAACACGGTGGAGGCGAGGAGCCAGAAGGCGCTATTGAGGAAAAGAAACAGCACCGGGCCTTTGACGGAGCGGTCAATGGCGGCGCGCCGCAGCGTGTCGGCTTGCGGATCGGAATCAGGCTGGGCGGAAGCGTTGTCCATGGTAATCAGCAAAAAGTCTTAGTTTGCAGGAGCCGGGGCAGCTTGAGGTGCCGTGGGCTTCTTCGTCGCAGGGGAAGGTGCGGGCTTGGCCGCTGGAGATTGAGAGGCAGCTGGGGCCGGCTTGGGCGCAGCGGGTTTGGCTGGGGCTGGCTTGGGTGCGGCGGGTTGGGTGGCTGCGGCAGGCTTGGGTGCGGCGGGAGCCTTGTCGTCCGTTTTCGGTGTGGCGGCGAGCGCGGCAGCTGGAGCGGCAGGCGCTGGAGCAGGCGCAGCGGCTTGCTTCAATTGCGTGGGAGATCCCGGAACGACCATGCCGCTCTTCACTGGCTTCGCTGAAGCCAAGGTTTGTGCGGATTTTTTCAGGAGAACCGCACGCTTGGCGTCATCGGTGAGTCCGGTTTTGGCCAGCATCTCGTTCTGGGCGGTAAGCACTTCCTTTTTGATCTCCAGACGCTCGGACATGCGAGGATCGTCGGGACCGCTGGTTCCGAAGACAAACTGGAAGAGGTAAAGGATGACGGCAAACCCAAAGAACGCGCCCAACACCCAGAGGAAACTGGCGTTGTTGTTCTTGGCAGGAGCGGAAGAATCGGACATGGCGAAGAGAGTGGGAAAGGTAGCGCGGATAGCAGAGCGGACGGTCAGTTCACAACGTTGATCGACTCCAGCAGACGAGGATCACGCCAGGGGTATAGGCTGGATTTGCCCAGTCCACGGAGGAAGACATAACCGACGATCCCGACCACCGCGAGGAGAGCAAAGACATCGCCCACCCAGGCTCCTGGGATGATCCAGGTTTCTCCGTGAGTCACCGAAGGACCACGCTCAGGAATGACATTCCAGTAAATGTCCACGATGTGCATGGCGATGATCCAGAGGCAGATCCAAACCATTTTGGCGGTTTGTTTTTTCCGCGGCTGGGACAGCAGCAGGATGAAGGGGATGACGAAATGGCCGAACAGAATGAAGATGCTGAGCGAGCGCCAGCTCTCCGTGTTGCGAGTGAGGAAGAAGCGGGTCTCTTCCGTGATGTTGGCATACCAAATCAGGAAGTACTGGCTGAAGGCGATGTAGGCCCAGAAGACGGTGAAGGCGAAGAGCAACTTGCCCATCAGGTGGTAGTGCTCATCGGTGACGATGTGGTTCAGGTAGCCGAGGCTGCGCAGCCAGGTCACGGTGAGGATGGTGATGGCCATCGAAACCCAGGCGCAACCCGCGAAGATGTACACCCCCCACATGGTGGAGAACCAGGAGAAATCGAGTGACATCAGCCAATCGACCGAGGCAAAGGTCGCCGTCAGGGCGAAGGGAAAGAGCATGATGCAGGAGAAGGCGCGGGCCTTGATGGTGTGCTTGATGTCACCATCCTGATCTTGCGCCACGGACTTGCGCCGCAGGGTGCGACCGATGAACCAGAGCACCGCGAAGTAGATGACGAAGCGGATGCTCCAACCGCGAAGATTCAGATAACCAAATTTTGAAAGCAAAACATGCACGTGAGGATTCGCCTCCGCCATGTGGTGCAGCGCCTGTTTCACGTCGCCACCGTGGGCTTCGACGTTTTCGATGGCTTGGCGTTCCAGACCCATCCACTCCCAGAGCGGGGCTTGCAGTTTTTTCACCGTGAGCAGCGGCAGGGCCAGCAGAAACACAACCAGCACGACGCTGGACATGTTTTCCCAAATGCGCCGGATGGCGACACCCCAGGCCGAGTTGGAAGCGCTGTGCAGCAGCATCCAGAAGCAGGCTCCCACCACGACGGTGAAGGCCAGGAAAACGGCGAACAACCAGGAGTAAGCAAAGCTGTCGGAATCCGTGCTGTATTTCCACAGCGAGCCGACCAGTCCAATCAAACCGGTGACCAAAAAGGCACCGATGAGCTTGGACCCCTTGGCGGTGTCAAACTTTTCTCCACCCTCAGGCAGATCGTTGAAAGTGATGGCGTGATGACTCATGCGGAAAACGCTTATTGAACGGTGATGCCGGCCTCGCGAACGGCGGACTGCAAGGTGCGGATGTAGGCCACGATGGCCCAGCGATCCTGAACGGTGATGTTGGCTCCATAACCTCCCATGAGGCCTTTGCCGTGGCTGATGACGTCGAAGATCGCGCCATTCGGACGATAAGCCGTCGCGTTGGCGGGATCGTCGTTGCCCGGTTGTTGGAAGTTGAAGGCATTCAAGATGCCGTAGCGGGAGGTGATGCCCTTGCCATTGCCGGTCGCGCCATGGCAGATGACGCAATTGACCGTGAACTTGTGCGCGCCGCGTTCGATGAACTCGGGAGTCACTTTGACCTCAGCCGGGAAGCCGTCGCCATAAAAATCTCCCATCTTTCCAGTGCTGTAGTAATCCGTGCCGTTGGAGAACCCATAGGCAGGAGGGGCCGTTTTATCGGCGGCTGGCGCTTTGGGCAGATCAAATCCCATCGGAACGGTGTGGGTGACGGGGCGGCGGGAACCGACACCGTCGGCAAAGAAGGCACTGGCGGCCTGAGCCTTGACCTTGGCCTGCTGATCCATGTCCGGCAGGATCTCGATCGGCGGTTTGTCCGATTTGGATCCGCGCAGACCGGCCGCACTGACGATCAGGACGGCGACGAAGAGGTAGCTGAGAAAAAAGTACTTCATGAGGGAGCCGGAGCGCCAGGGTTAGATTTCGTCTTCCACGAGTTCGATGTTTTTGCCGCCGATCTCCTGCAGGAAGGACTTGGTGCCCTCCTGGGTGAACTTGGCGTCACGCGCCTCAATGCAGACGAAAAAGCCGTCGTCGGAGAATTTGGGAAACTGCTTGGAGGCAAACAGTGGGTGGTTCAATCGAGGCAAACCGATGAGTCCCAGAAGCCCAAACAGCGTGGTGAAGGCTGCGAACAGGATGGTCAGCTCGAACATCACCGGGAAGAAGGCCGGGATCGTGAAAAAATCAGTCGGCTTGGCCTGCACCACGGTGGGGTAGGTCTCGGCGAGACGCTCGATGAACCCCAGCCCGATGTCTCCCCAGAAGGTGGTCTGGGTCAGCGTCTGCAGGGTGAAGGCGGTGGCGGTGCCGGCCATGCCGCCGAAGAAGACGAGCCAAGGCAGCTTGGAGCGTGGGTTCTTCATCGCGGTATCCATGCCGTGAATCGGGAACGGGCTGTGGACATCCCAGCGCTGATAGCCAGCTTCACTGACTTTTTCAGCGGCGTGGTAGAGGTCTTGCGGATTGTCGAACTCCGCCAGGTAGCCATGGACGCGTTTGAGAGTGGTGCTCACAGGAATACGGGGAAATCAGGGTGAAACTCAGGCGGTGGCCTCAGCGGCGGCTTTGGGGACGTGGCGATCGCGGTAGTCCATCAGATCTTCTTCTTGGATGCCTTTCTCGCGGTCCGGGTTGTAGTGCGGATCCGACTGAGGCAGGACGCCTTTGACCTCGCCAATGGCGATGACGGGCAGGAAGCGCAGGAAAAGGAGGAACAACATCATGAAGAGGCCGAAGGTGCCGATGAAGGTCCAGTTATCCACCCAGGTGGCCTCAAAGGTGCGCCAGGAGCCGGGGGTCAGGTGGCGCTCGAGGGTGGTGACGATGATGACGTAGCGCTCATACCACATGCCAGCGTTCACGCACATGCAGACGAGCATCACTGCCCAGAGATTGTGGCGTGCCCAGCGGAACCAGAAGACCTGAGGAGCGAACACGTTGAATCCAAACATGCAGTAGTAGTACCAAGTGGACGGGCCATACAGCGCGCGCAGCTGGAAGGTTTGCAGCTCGAACTTATTGCCGCTGTAGTAGGCCATGAAGAACTCCATGCTGTAGGCGTAACCGACGATGGTGCCGGTGAGCAGGATGATCTTGGCCATGTTGTCGATGTGCTTGGCGGTGATCAAATCCTGCAGGCCGTAAATTTTGCGGGCCGGGATCATCAGCGTGAGCACCATGGCGAAGCCACCGAAGATGGCTCCAGCCACGAAGTAGGGCGGGAAAATGGTGGTGTGCCAGCCTGGAACGACGGAAGTGGCGAAGTCAAAGGACACCACGGAGTGCACGGAGAGCACCAGCGGGGTGGAGAGAGCCGCCAACAACATGTAGGCTGTCTCGTAATGGCTCCAGTGGCGGTTACCACCGCGCCAGCCGAGAGCAAACATGCCGTAGAGCATCTTTTTCAGGCCGGGTTTGCAGCGGTCCCGCAGGGTGGCCAAGTCTGGCACCAGACCGATGAACCAGAAGATGACAGAGACGGTGAAGTAGGTGGAGACGGCAAACACGTCCCACAGCAGGGGGGATTTGAAGTTCTGCCAAATGGCGTTGGCGTTGGGGATGGGCGCGAGGAACCACACCATCCAGACCCGACCCACGTGAAAGGCGGGGAACAGGCCCGCGCACATCACGGCGAACAGGGTCATGGCCTCAGCGGCGCGGTTGACGGAGGTCCGCCACTTCTGCCGGGTGAGGAAAAGAATGGCGGAGATCAGGGTGCCGGCGTGACCGATACCGATCCAGAACACGAAGTTGGTGATGTCCCACGCCCAGGCGACGGGCTGCTTTTGACCCCACACACCGACGCCGGTGGAGATGAGGTAGGTGAAGCAGAAAGCCGTGACTCCGGTGAGGATGACGGAGGGGATGAACAGCAACCACCAGAGGGCGGGCTGTTTGTTCTCCACGATGCCGCAGATCCGGTTGGTGATCCAGGAGTAGGAGCGGTGGTTGAGCACCAGCGGTTCCCGATCCAGAATGCGCGGGGCATCAGGACGGCTGGCGGTGGTGGGCGCGGTGGCGGTGGCTTCCATGGATCAAGATCAGATTTGCGAGGAACTCCAGACGGCGATGTGCTCGGCGCCAGGCATTTTGGGATTGGGATTCCGCAAGCGGGCGAGGTAGCTGGTGCGGGGACGAGTGCCGATGTACTTGAGCACATCGTAGTTGCGGGGAGAGGCCTTCATCTTGACCACGGTGGAGTCAGGATTGGCGAGGTCTCCGAAGCTGATGGCTTCCATCGGGCAGGCCTGCTGACAGGCGACTTGGACGGAATCCGTGGCGATGCGGAAGTTTTTGCTGTCGCGCTGTTTCTGCTTCTGCAGGATTTTGGCGGTCTCAAGGCGCTGCACGCAGTAAGTGCACTTCTCGATGACACCCCGCATGCGGACGGTGACGTTCGGGTTCTTCTGCAGCTGCACGCTTTCGCGCACGCCCGTTTTGTCGGGTGTGGAGAGCGGGCCCCAGTAGAGTTCGTCGAGCGGGCGCTTGTTGTAATCAAACCAGTTGAAGCGGCGCGCGGTGTAGGGGCAGTTGTTGGCGCAATAGCGGGTACCGATGCAGCGGTTGT